>CAZDAV010000028.1:0-10158 GCA_964503725.1 uncultured Steroidobacteraceae bacterium | reverse complement strand
ATCCCGATCCTGGCCGGCGAGGGCGCGGTCATCGTCTCCGATGCGCTCAACCACGCCAGCATCATCGACGGCATCCGCCTGACGAAGGCCGAGCGCAAGGTCTTCGCCCACGCCGACATGGACGCCCTGCGTGACGTCCTGCGCGAGGTGCGGGCGGCACCCGGCGGCGCCGAGCGGACCGTGCTGGTCATCACCGACGGCGTCTTCAGCATGGACGGCGATATTGCGAAGCTGCCGGAGATCGTTGAGCTGGCCGAGGCCGCCGACGCGATCGTCTACGTCGATGACGCCCATGCATCGGGCGTGCTGGGTCGCAACGGCCGCGGCAGCGTCGATCACTTCGACCTGCACGGACGTGTGCAGGTCCAGGTCGGGACGCTGTCCAAGGCAATCGGCGTGCTGGGCGGCTACGTGGCCGGCAGCCAGGCGCTGCGCGAGGTACTGATCCATCGCGCCCGGCCGTTCCTCTTCTCGACCTCCCATCCGCCGGCCGTAGCAGCGGCCTGCCTGGCTGCGATCGACGTGCTGGAGTCGGAGCCGGAGCTGATCGAGCGGCTCTGGCAGAACACGCGACTCTTCAAGGCGGGCCTGGCGCGGCTGGGGTTCGATATCGGCGCGTCCGAGACTCCCATCACGCCGGTCATCGCCGGCAGCGCGGCGCTGGCGGTGAAGCTGTCGGATCGGCTCTTCGATGAGGGCGTCTTCGCGCAGGCCATCGGCTTTCCCACCGTCCCCGACGATCGGTCGCGGGTGCGCACCATCGTGACCGCCGAGCACACCCTGGACCAGCTGGACACCTGTCTCGCCGCCTTCGAGAAGGTCGGCCGCGAGCTGGCGCTGATCTAGCCCTGACGGTCTCGAGAGCTCTCCACAACAGAAGACGGGGTAGAGGCGAACCTCTACCCCGTCCCTGCCAGGGGGGCTGGATCAATCGGAGTCGGCCACCGCTGTCGTCCGGGCTTTCGCCAGTGCCAGCGAGACGAGCAGGACCAGGCTGAACACCACCATCGGCATGGGGCTCGATTCGCCACGCATGCCCATCGCAGCATCGGGAAGGCTGGCTGGCGGGGTGCCGGTCGAGCCCTGCTCCTCCTGCTCCGGGGTCGGGGGCGCCTCCGTGCAGGCGTTCTCCCCCTGCAGCGTGGCGTCTCGCAGGGCGCGCCCTTCGCCTTCGCCAACCGCGGCCTTGACGACCACGTCAGCCTGGAAGTAGCAGTCGGGGATCGCGATCGGGCCGAGCACGTGCTGGCCCGCCCCGAACGTGCCCTCGGCCTTGTCGTACAGCTTCTGGGGCAATGACGTCCCGTGCGTCACGCCACTGGCGGTGTACGAGTTGATCCGCACGTGGACGTCCTCGCAGCCGTCGACGACCGTGAAGTGCGCCTCGACCAGGTCGCCCTGATGCACGTCATCGAGTGAGGTGACCACGAGGCTGTCGCTGCCGCGGGTCACCCTGTACCACAGGTCCGTGACGCGATCCTTCACGGCCTCCGGACAGGACGCCTGCTCGACGGCGCGGGCAGTGGAGATGCTCCCCAATGCCGCGAGGAGCAGGGCCAACGCCGCTAGGCACGTGACGGCCATGCGCGATGGTCGGCCGATAGAGTGAAGCATGAGTCTCTCCCGGATGGTTGATGAGTCCGTGGCCCAGAGCCGGTTCCTGGTACCAGCGGCGGATCCGCGAGGTCCAATAGTACTGGGGCGGCGCGATACTGGTAAGGGGCCAAGACTGATGCGTACCGCACCACAGCGCACCCGCTCCGGCGTCGCGTTGCCAGCGCGCACCGGATTCCGGGTCAGCCGGTCCTGCCGCGCGCCTCCAGCAGCACGACCTGCGTCTCCTCCGGCAGCGAAGAGGCGTGCACGACAGCCTTCGGCTGGCGGATCGGCTCGCTCACCGCCAGCTCGTGGAGGAATCGCTCCGGGCCGAGGAGGTCTCCCGAGGCGCCATCGGTGGCGAAGTGCATCGGGATCACGATCTTGGGGCTGACCTGGGCGACGACCTCGGCCGCCTCGGCCGGGGAGATGGTGAAGTTGCCTCCCGCCGGCACCAGCAGCACGTCGATGGGTCCGAGCTCGCCCAGCTCTTCCTCGGTGAGCAGGTGCCCCAGGTCGCCGAGGTGGCAGACGTGCACCCCGTCGATCTCGATGGCGAAGATGACGTTCTCGCCTCGCTCGGCGCCGCCCACGCCGTCGTGGAAGGTCCGGACGCCGGTGACGAGCAGGTTGCGGTGCTCGTACTCACCCGGCCGGGTGAGGGTCAGATCGGCGGTGATCGACCGCACATAGGAATGGTCCGGGTGCGCGTGGGAGATCGTCAGCAGATCGACCTCGTGCTTGCCGGCCACAAAGCCGGTGGCGGGCGGGCACGGATCGGTGATGGCCGTCGCCTCGCGCCCCTTCAGACGGAAGCAGGCGCGCCCGTACCAGGTGATCTCCATGGGATGGCCGATGCTACCGGAAAAGCACGAGCGCCGGTGCCCGCCCAATGACACCGGCGCTCGAAGGAGGGAGGGTGGAGGCGGAGACCCGTAGATCTCCAACTCGCACCGTGAACCCTACGGGCCGAGGGTGAATCCCAAAGGCGGGCTGGGCTTAAGAATCCTGAACCAAAGCGCCCTGATGGTGAGTGCGACAATGCGACCGATGTCCCCCCTGGCCCGACGAGTGGCGGCGATCGCCGTCGTCGTCCTCAGCCTTTCGATCATCGTCGTCCTGGGCCTGCGCGCGATGGGCTTCCAGGTCGCGATCGGTCTACTCGCCAGCCCGACGCCGCTCGTCGCCACCGCCTCGCCAACGGCTTCCGCCGCCGCCTCGCAGGACCCTGCGCTTACCTTCGCGCAGATCGAGGGGGAGGTCCAGGACCTGCGCGGGCTGCCGGCGGCCGACATCGGGCCACCCCGGGTGCTGACCCGATCCGAGCTGGCAGAGGTGCTTCCCGCCCTTCTCGAACCGCCCCTCGACAACGCGACCCTGGTCGCCCTGGGACTGCTGGGCCCCGGCCAGGACATCGTGGCCCTGACCGAGCAGCTGTACACCGCCCAGGTGCTCGGCTACTACGACTTCGATGCCAAGGAGATGGTCGTCGTCAGCGACGCGGGCCTGACCCCACTGGCGCGCACCACCTATGCGCACGAGTACACCCACGCCCTCCAGGACGCAGCCTTCGATTCCGGCGCGGCGCATGACGAGGTCGTCGGGCAGCGTGACCGCGAGCTTGCCCTCGTCGCCCTGGAGGAGGGCGACGCAACCACCGCCATGGTCCTGTGGGCGATCGGCCATCTGACCTCCGACGAGCTCTTCGGGATCTCCAACACGCTGCTCCCGGACATGAGCGGCATCCCCGCCTGGATGGTGCAGTTCCTCCAGTTCCCATACCTGAGCGGCGCCGAGTTCGTCGGCCAGCTGTACGCGTCCGGCGGTTGGGACGCCGTGAACGCCGCCTACGACGATCCGCCGACCTCGACCGAGCAGGTCATGCATCCGGACACCTACATCGCCGGCGAGGCGCCGATCGAGGTGGAGGGGCTGGACCTATGGGCAGCCGTCGGCGACGACTGGGCGCACGCTGCGCAGACGACCATGGGCGAGGCGTGGATGCAGGTCTGGCTGGAGGGAATCGGGGTCGAGCCTGCGCCGGCCGCGATGGCCGCGAGCGGTTGGGGTGGGGACTGGCTGGCGGTGGCGGATGCCGGCGACGGCCGCTGGGCCCTCGGCTGGAAAATCGCGTGGGACGCACCGGTCGAGGCGACCGAGTTCGAGGACGCATACGCCGAAGTGATGGCAGGACTGCCCTTCGCGTCGCGGGTCGTGCATGAAACAGCCCGCGAGACCGTGGTGCTCCACGCCTCCTCGGCCGAGATCCTCGACTCGCTTGGCGTGCTGGTCGGGGGGTTCGGGGGCTAGCCCTACATCGAGTCAGGGGCCGAGATGCCAAGCAGCCCGAGCGCGTTGGCCAGCACACCGCGGGCAGCATCGGTCAGGGCCAATCGGGCCTGGGAGACGGGAATCTCGGCGTCGTCCTCGGGGAGGACCCGGCAGTCGCGGTAGAACTGGCTGAACAGGCGCGCCACCTCCAGCAGGTAGGCCGTCAGCTCGTGGGTCTCGCGCCGCTCGGCGGCATCGGCCATCAGCTCGGGAAGGGCCAGCAGGCGACGAATGAGCGCTTGCTCGGCCGGATGTGCCAGCAGGGTGGCAGCCTCGCCCGCGTGCGGCACGATCCCGCTCTCCGCCGCCTTGCGCAGGATGGAGGAGCAGCGGGCATGCGCGTACTGGACGTAATAGACCGGGTTCTCGGCCGACTGCGACTTGGCCAGCTCGATGTCGAAGTCAATGCCCGAGCTTGCCGCTCGTGAGCCGAAGAACCAGCGAGCCGCATCCGCGCCGATCTCGGCCAGCAGCTCGTCCAGGCTGACGAACTCGCCGGCGCGCTTGCTCATCGAGTCGACCACACCGCCGCGCACGAAGCGCACCCAGGCGATCAGGATCACCAGCACCGCTGCTGGATCGTGGCCCATGGCCTGTGCCGCGTTGCGCAGGCGGGCCACCGTCCCGTGGTGGTCGGCACCCCAGATGTAGATCAGCTCGTCGAAGCCACGGCTGAACTTCTCAGCGACATAGCCGATGTCGGAGGCGAAGTAGGTCGGCTCGCCGTTCGAGCGGATGACGACCCGATCCTTGTCGTCACCGAAGGCCGTGGATCGGAACCAGATCGCGCCGTCTTCCTCATAGATATGGTCAGAGCCACGAAGCTGATCGACGCTCCGCGAGACCCACCCCTCCTCGTGGAGCGAGCCCTCTCCCTTCCAGACGTCAAAGCGGACACCCAGGCGCTGAAGGCTCTCCTCGATCTGCTCACGGATCCGCTCCGACGCCCAGCGACCGACCAGCATCCCGACATCGGCATCCGGCTGGGCGGCCGCCTGCAGGATTTCGTCCGGGACTGCGGTGGCCAGGTCCGCGACGTACTCGCCGTGGTAGCCGTCCTCCGGAATCTCCTCTCCGTTGCGCCGGGCCAGCACCGACAGGCCGAGATTGCGGACCTGGGCGCCGAAGTCGTTGAAGTAGTACTCGCGCGTCACCTCGTGCCCGACCCCCTCGAGCACGCGGCACAGGAGATCGCCGACGAATGCGCCGCGCGCGTTGCCGACCGTCAGCGGGCCGGTCGGGTTGGCCGATACGAACTCGACGTTGATCCTTCGTGGTTGCGCTGTGCGGACCTGCCCGTACGCGGCGCCTGCATCGCGGATGGCCGCCACCTGCCCGGCGACCCAGCCGAGATCGAGGCGCAGGTTCAGGAAGCCGGGCGGCGCAACGCTCACCTCCGACACGCCATCGGGCAGGCCGAGATGCCGCCTCAGCGTTTCGGCGATCCGCAGCGGGGCGTCGCGCACGATCGGGGCGAGCTGCATGGCCGCGTTGGTGGCGTAGTCGCCGTGCTCGGGTCGCGCCGGCCGCTCGATGCTGATCGGCGGCCACGGGGCGCCCTCCGGCCGGCGCAGCTCGCCGGCCGCCTCGGCCCGATCGAGGGCAGCCTCGACGGCGGCGCGGAGTGCCTCTCGCATGCTCGTCATCGGTCCATCATCGGTCTCGCGCCAGTCGCAGCTCGAGCGCCTGGTCGGCGGAGAAGCCCTTCAGTCCCAGCGCATCGGCCGCGACCTCGAGCAGTGCCGCAGCCGGGGCCAGGCCGATCAGCTCGCAATGGTCGATGTCGACCCCGGACTTGCGCGCCAGGCGGCGGATCTCGGCGACCACCCGGGCGATGCCGGTCTGCTCCCAGTCGACCAGGTTCATGCTCACCTGGGCGTAGCGCGGCTCGCCGGGGTTCTCGAGCAGGACGGCCATGGCCTGCACCGCAGGCAGCCCGCCCGACGACTCGCGGATCGTCTCGGCAATCTGGCGGGCGATGCCCACGTCGTCGCTGGCGAGATTGACGTTGAAGGCGATCAGCGGCTTGCGCGCGCCCACGGCGACGGCGCCGCCACGCGGGTGGAGCCGCTTCGGCCCGTAGTCCGGGTCGCGCTCGGGGTCGATCCCGATCTCTGCCTTGAGGCCCTCGTACTGGCCGCGCCGGACGTCGGCCAGGCGCCGATGCTCCGGGCGCAGCGCCGCCTCGCCATACAGGTAGACCGGCAGGTCGAAGGTCCTGGCGGTCTGCTCCCCGAACCGACGAGCGAGGTCGACGCACTCCTCCATGCGGGTCTCCCCGAGCGGGACGAACGGGATGACGTCGACGGCCCCGATGCGGGGATGGGCCCCCGTCTGCTGCTCCATGTCGATCAGCTCCAGGGCGCGGCCGACGGCGGCCGTCGCCGCCTTCACGACCTGCTCGGCAGTGCCGGCGAAGGTGACCACGCTGCGGTTGTGGGTCTCGTCACGCGAGTAGTCGAGCAGCGTCACGCCGTCGATCTGCCGGACGGCGCGCACGATCTCCTCGACCACCTCGGGGCGCCGCCCCTCGGAGAAGTTGGGGACGCACTCGATCAGGCTGGGCACGCGGTCCTCGCTGGGCGTGGCTTGGGTGAACCGATGATACGGGACCGGCTGCTCATCGCCGTGCGGCTAGCACTCTGGGTACTAGGGGAGTCAGGCGTCGGCGGCTGCGGCCTGGCGCGGGTCTTCCCGACCGATGCTGTCCGGGTTCTTCCCGCGGGCCCGCGCGAGCCGTTCGGCGAGCATCTGGAGCGGGATGACGGCGCCGATCGCTGCGGTCACGATGCGCGGCAATGCGCCGACCATCGGCACGCTCAGGCGCCCTGCCGGGGTCAGCGCAAGTGGAATGTCGTCGCCCAGGTCGGCGGCCAGGATGGCCACGGCAGGCATGCCGAGAGCGGCCGCCGAGCGAAGCACGGCTCGCGCCCGGTCGACCACGGTCTCGCCCCATGACTCGCCGTCGGTGAGGATAAGGACCAGGCTGGTGCGCTCATCGGCCGCAGCCAGGTGGCCGTGGCGAATCGTCTCGAGCTTGAGCGCCGAGGCCGGCACCCGCGCTCCCTCCTCGATTTTCAGGGCCAGCTCCCGGGCCGCGGCGTAGTCGACGCCGGACCCAACCACCAGGAGTCGAGCACAACCGTTGAGCGACCCCGCGATCGTTTCGGCGCCGGGCTCGAAGTCGGCCACCTGCAGGAGGGCGCGCATCCGGATCGGATCGAGCGGCTTGCCGCGCAGCTCACCGGCGACCACGGCGGCGACGAGCAGCGGCGACAGGTATCCAACCGTGTGGCACCAGCTCTGATCCTGCTCCTCGGTGACCAGGACCAGGTCAGCCAGCGCAGCCCCCGGCGCGCGGGAACTCACTGTCATCAACGCCGTCGTCGCGCCGGCGGCGCGCGCGGCCTCCAGCGCCAGGTTAGTGGCCCACGTTCCGCCCTCGTGCGACACCGCCAGTACGAGACCTGCTGTCGGCGGCCTGCGCGCCAGCTCGAGCGCCTGCATCGGCCAGACCGTCGGCCCGTCCAGTGCATCCGTCAGGAGTCCCGCGGCGACCATTGCCGCGTGCTCGCTGGTGCCACAGCCGGTAGTCAGGATTGGCCTCCCGGCGCTCGCGGTATCTCGCAGCGCGGCGACGAACCGGGGCATAGTCGGGTCGGCCTGCAGCCGGCGAACCAGCCGCTCCCCGAGGGCCGGCTCGGCGGCGATCATCTCGGTCATGGCGAACGGCGGCCCGGCACGAGAGGCGGGCATCTCCGAGCCTGCCCACGGATCAGGGGCACCTGGGATGGGGGCCTCGGGATCGAATGCGGCCATGCAGCTGCGATCCTACGCGGCCCGATGAGCTCGCGGCTCGGGTAACCTCTCGGCCATGTCCAGCTCGGGCCTGCCGGTCCCGCCGCGCGCCTCGTTCGAGCCGGCGCTGCCCGACGACCCGAATCTGCTGAACGTTCACGATTACGAGCGGGTTGCCGCCGAGCGACTGGCGCCCGGACCGCTCGGCTACTTCCGCGGTGGCGCCCACGACGAGCTGACACTGGCCGACTGCCGCGCCGCCTTCGCCCGACACCGCATCGTGCCGCGCGTCATGCGCGACGTCTCGACCGTGGACCACGCCGTCGAGCTGCTCGGCCGCCGCTGGACGTGGCCGCTCTTCATCGCACCGACCGCCCTCCAGCGCATGGCCCATCCCGACGGTGAGCTGGCATCCGCCCGGGCCGCGGCTGCCCGCGACATCACGTTCACGCTCTCCACCTCGGCCAGCACCGACCTGGCCGACGTGGCCGCGGTCGGGGGCCCGCGCTGGTTCCAGGTCTACCTGCTGGCCGATCCCGGGGCGCGCCGTGCCCTCATCGAGCGAGCAGTGGCGAGCGGGTACGAGGCGCTGGTGCTGACCGTCGACCTGCCGCGCCTCGGACGTCGCGAGCGGGACCTGCGCCTCGGCTTCACCATCCCGGAAGGCGTCGAGATCCCGAACGTGGGGATCGCCGCCGGGGTGCCGCCGGCGGACGTGTCATCGGTCGCCTTCGTCGACCGGATGAGCTGGGACGACCTGGAATGGGTCGCGGGCTTCGGGCTGCCGGTCATCGTCAAGGGCATCCTGCATCCGGACGACGCGCGCCTCGCGATCGAGCACGGCGCGGCGGCGATCCAGGTCAGCAACCACGGCGGCCGTCAGCTGGACGCGGCGATTGCGAGCCTCGATGCGCTCCCGGACGTGGTGGCGGCGGTGGCCGGGCGCGTGCCGATCCTGCTCGACGGCGGCGTGCGCCGGGGCACGGACGTGCTGATCGCGCTGGCGTTGGGTGCGACCGTGGTCGGCATCGGTCGACCGGTGATCTGGGGCCTGGCGGTCGATGGCGAAGCCGGGGTCGGCAACGTCCTGGACCTGCTGACCGCCGAGCTCGAGCTGGCCATGGCACTGGCCGGCGCCGCGTCGGTCGCGGACCTGGGCGCCGATCTCCTGGCCTAGAAGCAGAGACGCCCGCCTAGCGCTCGCTGTCCTCCATGGATCCTTCCAGCTGCTCGTCCGGATGGTAGAGCGCGCACATGACCTCCCGATCACCGTTATCCCAAGACTCCTCGGTCGGCGCCAGGTAGTAGATGAAGAGCACGGAATCCACGTACGGGGTACCGACGAACGGCTCGAACAGGGCGGCGCATTCGACGTTGACGAAGGCCTCGATGTCCACCGTGCCGGGGAATGCCTCTTCCGAGGCGGCTTCGTAGTCGATCGCAGCAAAGATCTCGTAGTCGTGCAGCTCGGCGCACGGCACCGATGCGACGACGCTGACCACTTCGTCCGACGGCTTGTTGAAGCAGTCGCCCTTCTTCAGCTCGAAGACCGATGTCGTTCCGCAGGCGGACAGGAGCAGGGCCGCGAGGATCGGGATGATGGGCCAGCGCTTCACCGGACGACTCCTTGATTCGGAACCTTGAGGGACGGCAGCGACAGTATGGCGGGGTGCTAGTCCTCGGCCATCGGGACCCGCACGCCACGCTCGCGGGCAACCTCGAGCGCTCGCTCATACCCTGCGTCGGCGTGGCGGATGACGCCCATGCCCGGGTCAGTGGTAAGCACCCGCTCCAGGCGGGCGGCAGCTGCATCGGTCCCATCCGCGACCACAACCATCCCGGCATGTAGCGAGTACCCGATCCCCACGCCACCACCGTGGTGGACGCTCACCCAGGTCGCGCCGGCGGCGGTGTTGACCAGGGCGTTCAGGATCGGCCAGTCCGCGATCGCGTCCGACCCGTCGCGCATCCCCTCCGTCTCGCGGTACGGGCTGGCGACCGAGCCCGCGTCCAGGTGGTCGCGACCGATCACGATCGGCGCCGCCAGCTCTCCCGACCGCACCATCTCGTTGATTCGCAGCCCGGCCTTGGCCCGTTCGCCGTAGCCGAGCCAGCAGATTCGCGCTGGCAGCCCCTGGAACGGCACCTTCTCCTCGGCCAGGCGCAGCCATCGGTGCAGCGACTCGTCCTCCGGGAAGAGGGCGGCCAGGGCCGCATCGGTCTTGAGTATGTCGTTCGGGTCGCCCGACAGGGCGGCCCAGCGGAAGGGCCCCTTCCCCTCGCAGAAGAGTGGCCGAATGAATGCCGGCACGAAGCCGGGGAAGTCGAAGGCATCGGTCACGCCGGCGTCGCGGGCGAAGTTGCGGATGTTGTTGCCGTAGTCGAAGACGACCGATCCGGACCGATGGAAGGCGAGCATCGCCCGCACGTGAT
>CAZDAV010000027.1:0-10271 GCA_964503725.1 uncultured Steroidobacteraceae bacterium | reverse complement strand
TGACCGATGTGATCCCGAAGGATACGACCGGCCGCTACATGGGCATCCTGAACGCAGGCACGGCGGCAGCGGGGCCGATCTTCCTGCTGGTCGGCGGCCAGGTGCTCGACCGGGTCGGCGCGATCGATCGCGCACTGGGCCCAAGAGCGGCGATGGCGGTCGCCGCGCTCTTCCTGGTGGGAGCCGGCATCGCGCTGCTGAAGGTCGACCCCACCCGGCGCGAGGCGATCGCCGGCTTCGGCGAGGCGGAAGCGGTCTCCGCGGCCTGATGGACGCGGCCGCCGAGCGCGCCAAGCGCACCGGGCCGCGCGAGTCGGGCGTCGGCGTCACCCTCCGCTATCGGGTCATGCGGGCGCTCGACATCGCCGTCGTGCGGCTCCTCTTCGACCTCCGCACCGAGGGGCTTGAGCGCTGGCCCCCGGCTCCCTTCTGCCTGGTGCTCAACCATCACAACGGCTGGGACCCGATGCTGGCGCTGGCGGCGACCCCACTCCGGCCGCGCATCACCTGGTTCGGCCCCAGGGAGACCGATTTCTCCCGCGGCTTTCGCAACCGGCTGATGGCCTACTTCGGCGGGGTGATCCCGTACAACCCGGAGAAGACGACGCTGACCTCGGCGGTCCGCGCCGTGCGGCAGGTCTTCGCCTCCGGCGGAGTGCTGGGCATCTTCGCCGAGGGGACGGTGGGGTTTCGCGAGACCGAGCTGCTGCCATTCGAGGACGGCGCGATCGCCTTCGCGGCGGGGAGCGGCGTCCCGATCGTGCCCTGCGCGATCGTCGGCAGCACCTTCCTGTGGTTCCGCAAACGGGTCGTGTTCCGCTACGGCGACCCGATCCCGACCGACGAGGCTCGTGGGCGCGAGGCGCGCGCGGCGCTCGACGAACGAGTGCGCGGCGCCCTCACCGCGCTGCTCCCCGGGGAGGAGCCGCGACTGCCTCGCCGGCGCCCGCTGCGCGGGATCGGCGACATGCTGACCGGCGCCGCAGACCTGGACCGGCGGCGCACCGAGCTGGGAGAGTAGCCCGCCGCCGCGCTAGCATCGCGGCGTGCTCCCCGTCATCTGGACCATCTTTGCGCTGTGCACGGTGGGCGGCTTCATCGCCATCGCCGCCTACTGGCTCGACGTCCAGGACCGGCCCGATCTCACCTTCCGGGCGCGCGTGGCATGGTCGGCCGCGATCTTCCTGTTTCCCGTGGCAATCCCCGCCTATGTCTTCTTCGGCGGTCCGGGCTGGCCGCGGGCGCTCCGCATCGCCGCGTTCCTGCCGGCGGTCGCGCTTCTGCTCTTCGCCGGCTTCCTGACCGGCACCTTCGACTAGGCGTAGTGACCGAAGACGTTGGTGACAAACGAGAGCCGCGGCACGGTGGGGGGTCAGCACGCCGGCCGGAGGCTCCCGTCGCACATCCCGCGTCGCCATGCATGCGAGGGTCGTCAGAGCCACCACACGGCTACAACGGCCAACCTGGGTGCGATTCCTGGCCCCGCCAGCCATCGCATGACCATTCAGCCACCGAGAGCGCCAAACGCGGGGCACCCTGGCCGTTGTAGCCACCGGGCGACCGCGGACCCCAGGGGAGCTGTCAACAACGTCTTTGGGAAGTACAGCTAGGCGGCGGGCTTCAAGCGCCGGGTGAAGGCCCAGGCGGAGATGGCGGCCATGATGACTGCAGCGCCGATCGCCAGCAGCAGGGCGGTCGGCGGTGGGCCAGTGGTCAGGGTTGGGAGTGGAACCCCCTCCGCAAGCAGCTCGTTGCCAGAGCAGAGGCCGCTCTGCAGAGTGCCGGCCTCATCGGCGTAGGCGAAGACGCGCCAGCGCTGGGCGGCGGCGAACTCCATGCCGCAGGCGGGGCTATCTCGGGAGGACCGGACATCCACGCTCACCGCAGGAGCGCCCTTCAGCATCTCCTCGACGGCGAACGTGTAGCGGAGCTGTTCCCCGCCGTTGACCAGTGGGCCGACGGCCGGGTCATCGACCGCGGCCACGACGCCAACGAAGGCCAGGTCGGCGTTGGCGAGGGCCATGGCCGGGGTCAGCTGCATGCATGAGCAGGCAAAGACACGGGCCGTCGGGGCAGCCAGCGTGACGAGCGAAGCGAATGCGACCACGGTGAGAAGGCGTCGCAGCATGCCGCCCGGACGCGAGGGGAGAGGGATCGGTTCCGTCATCGCCGTATCATCGGGTCATGACCACCACCGAACGCGGCGTTGACGCCGCCCTGGGCTACCTGCGCGAGCATGCCGACGAGCACCTGGCCGGACTGGACGAGTTCCTGCGCATCCCATCGATCAGCGCCGACCCGGATCGTCGCGACGACGTCCGTCGAGCGGCGCAGTGGATCGCCGACGAGCTGACCCGCATCGGCGCCGAGCATGCCGCCATCACCGACACCAGCAGCCACCCGATCGTCACCGCCGACTGGCTGCACGCCGGACCCGATGCCCCGACCGCGCTCGTCTACTGCCACTACGACGTCCAGCCGCCGGACCCGCTGGACGAGTGGGTCCGACCGCCGTTCGAGCCGCGCTACGAGGACGACATCCTGTACGCGCGCGGGTCCGGCGATGACAAGGGCCAGCTCTTCATGCACCTGAAGGCGGCGGAGGCCTGGCTGCGGGGAGCGGGCGGGCTGCCGCTCAACCTGCGCTTCTTCTTCGAGGGCGACGAGGAACACGAGGCAGAGCCATCGGAGACGTTCGTGAAGACCCATCCCGAGCTGCTGGCGGCGGACGTCTGCATCATTTCCGATTCCGACATGGAGGATGACGAGGGGACGCCGGCCATAACCTACGGCCTGCGAGGGATCGCCTACTGGGATGTGCGGGTCTTCGGGCCGTTCCAGGACCTGCATTCCGGCCAGTACGGAGGTGGCGCCGACAACCCGGCCAACGTCCTCGTCCGCATGCTGGCGTCCGTGACCGATGGGCACGGTCACATCACCATTCCGGGCTTCTACGACCGCGTTCGCGACCTTTCGGCGGAGGAGCACGCGGCCTACGCGGCGCAGCCGTTCGACGAGGCCGATTGGGCCGAGCGGATCAAGGTCACCGGGCCGATGGACGGCGAGCCTGGTTACACGCTCCTCGAGCGCCTCTCTGCTCGCCCGACCTTCGACATCGACGGTCTGTGGGGCGGCTACTCCGGCGAGGGCAGCAAGACGATCATTCCCGCCTTCGCGGCGGCCAAGATCAGCTGCCGGCTGGTGCCGGACCAGGACCACCATGAGATCGAGCAGCTGATGATCGATCACCTCCGGCGCATCGCGCCGCCGACGGTCCGTGTCGAGGTCAAGGCGATCCAGGGCGGCCAGCCGCTGATCACGCCGCTCGATCACCCGGCGGTGGCGCTGGCCGCCCGGGCACTCGAGCAGGCTTTCGGCAAGGCGCCGCTCTACCACCGCTCGGGCGGCTCCATCCCGGTCGCCGCTGCCATGCAGAGCGTGCTCGGCCTTCCGAGCGTGATGATCGGCTTTGCCTCGCCCAATGGAAACTTCCACGCACCCAACGAATGGATGCCGCTTGCCAACTACCGCGGCGGGATGGACGCGCTGGTGCGCCTGTGGGAGGAGCTGGGCAGCGTGTCGGCGGCGGAGCTGCGCGGCGCATGACGGCGTGAGCGCCCCGGACGACCCCTGGCTGGCGCTCGGGGCGGCAAGCCGCCTGGTCGGCGTGGCTCCGGACACCCTGCGGCGCTGGGCCGACAGCGGTCGGATCGAGAGCTTCGTGACGCCCGGCGGCCATCGCCGCTTCCTGCGATCGGCGCTCGAAGCGATGATGAATGCGCCTCGGCGCCACCGCTACGGCGTTGATCGGCTGACCGGCTCGGCCGGGACCATCTCCGGCGAGGTGCACCGGCGCATGGCGCGCAGCGGGGTGGCCGCGCCGCCGTGGCAGGCCCGCCTGAACGCCGATCAGCGCGCCGACTTCCGGCGCTGGGGGCAGCGCACCTTCAACCTCGTGCTGGAGTACGTGGCCGCCGGCAAGCGCGCCGAGCGCGCGCTGCTCCTGGGGGAAGCGGAGAAGATGGGCGCCCTGTACGGCGCCGAAGCGTCCAAGGCTGGCCTCTCCCTGGCCGAGGCGATCGAGGCGTTCCTCTTCTATCGGACGCCCGTGCTCGACGCCATCGCCTCGCACCTGCGTCGCCGAGCGGCCGAGCTTTCGGACCTCACCTCCGCTTACCGCGAGGCAACCGCGGCGATTGACGGGGTGCTGACGGCCCTGGTCGCTTCGTACCGCGACGGGGAGGCTAGCTGACGAGGTAGAGCTCGGTGCTGCTGGTGTTCAGGCGCTCCCCGCCCGTTTCGGTGCAGACCACGATGTCCTCGATCCGAGCGCCCCACTCGCCGGCCACGTAGATCCCCGGCTCGACGCTGAAGGCATGCCCCACCTGGAGCGGCTCATCGTTGCTCTCGACGATGTACGGCTCTTCGTGGGTCTCCATGCCGATGCCGTGACCGGTCCGATGGAAGAAGCGCTCGCCGTAGCCTGCCTCGTCGATGATCCGTCGCGCGGCCCGGTCGACATCGCGCGCCGGAACGCCGGGGGCAACCGCTTCGCAGGCGGCGGCCTGGGCGATGCGCAGCACCTCGTACAGGGCAGCGAAGTCGGGTGGCGGCTCACCGACGAAGGCGGTGCGGGTCGTATCGGAGCAATAACCGGCACGCACGCCGCCGATGTCGAGCACCAGCGCGTCGCCCTCGGCGATGATCCGCTCCCCCGGCTCATGGTGCGGGCTGGCCGAGTTCGGCCCGGACCCGACGATCGCGAATTCGGCGCTGTCATGCCCGGCGGCGAGCAGCAGCTCGTGGATCCGTCGACTGACATCAGCCTCGCTGCGCCCTGACAGCCGCTCGGCGGTGATCGCCCGCATCGCCTCGTCGGCCGCCGCAGCCGCCGCCCGCAGCCGGTCGATCTCCTCGCCGTCCTTGATGCGCCGCACCGCGCCGATCGCCGGGCTGGCGTCGACCAGCTCGGCGGGGTCGAGCAGCGCGCGGAGGCGCAGCACGAAGCGCGACCACATCTGGTCCTGCAGGCCGATGCGCAGCACGCCGCCAAGCACGGATTTGACGAGGTGGAACGGGTCGGCGGTCTCGTCCCACGGAACGATCTCGAGCTGGTCGGCAAGGCCGCCCATGGCATGACGAGCCAGCGGCTCCTCGAGGCGAGGCAGGACGAGCGTCGGCTGGGCACCGGACCGCAGGATCAGGCAGGTCAGCCGCTCGAGCGGCGGGGCGCGGTAGCCGAGCAGGTACTCGTAATCGGCAGATGGCGTGACGAGCAGGGCGCCGATCGCACGGGCATCGGCCTCGGCGGTCGCGCGCTGCATTCGATCGGCGTAGGCAGCGTCGGCGAAGCGCGTGGTGGAGGTCGAGATGATGGCCATCGACCGACAGGTTACTCGATCGTCAACGGCACCTCGAAGGACTGCCCACCGTGGATTCTCCAAGCCCGCAGGGCGCGTTCCGGGGGCGCATCGGGATCGGCCAGGCTGGCGAGCAGGTAGAACGGGTCGGGGTACATCGCCTCGCGGCGGTCGGTCGCGGATGGGACCGCGGGCGACAGCGTGTGCGAATGGAAGATGGCGACCAGCTCCTCTCCGCCGTCTTCGATGGCGAAGGTGATCCGCACCAGGTCGTCGGGGTGGACGTTGTAGCGCAGCGGCGACGCCTCGGCGTTGCGAGCTGGATGAAAGGTCGTGGCTGGTCCGTCGACCAGCGACCCTGACAGCAGGCCACAGGCCTCGTTCGGCAGCTCCGCGCGCGCATGGGCCAGGATCTCCTCGGCCAGCGAGCGCGGCACCGTGAGCCCGCTCACCACAGCAGCGAGCTCTCCAGCTCATCGCTGAGCTCGTCCACGTCGCGGTCGAAGATGCCGGTGGAGAGGTACTTCCAGCCGCCGTCGGCGAGCAGGATAACGACCCGCCCCTCGTCCATCTCGGCGGCAACCCGCAGCGCGACGTGCAGGACAGCGCCCGACGACAGGCCGGCGAAGATTCCCTCCTCTCGCAGCAGGCGCCGCGTGCCGATCAGCGCGTCGCGGTTGCTCACCAGGATTCGGTCGTCCAGGACCGATGCGTCGAGCACCGGAGGCACGAACCCCTCGTCGAGGGATCGGAGCCCCTGCACCTGCTCCCCGGGGAGTGGCTCCGCGGCGACGATGCGCACCCCGGAGCGCATCCGCTTCAGGAATCGGCCCACGCCGGTGAGCGTCCCGCCGGTGCCCAGCCCCGCCACGAAGACGTCGACGTTCGGCACCGCCTCCAGGATCTCGGGACCGGTCGTCGCCTCGTGGGCCCCCGGGTTGGCCGGGTTGCCGTACTGGTACGGCATGAAGAGCGTCGGATCGGCCGCGGCCAGCTCCTGCGCCAGCCGGATCGCCCCATTCGATCCCTCGGCCCCGGGCGAGAAGACGATCTCCGCACCGTACAGGCGCAGCAGCTGCTCGCGCTCCGGCGTCGTGTTGTCCGGCATCACGATCCGCACCGGGTGACCCAGCAGCGCTCCGATCATGGCCAGGCTGATGCCGGTGTTGCCCGATGACGGCTCGAGGATCGTCTGACCCGGCTGAAGGGCTCCCGATGACCGCGCCTCGTCGAGCATCGCGCGCGCGATGCGGTCCTTCACCGATCCGGTCGGGTTGGCCCCCTCCAGCTTGGCGTAAAGGCGGATGCGCGGCGACGGGGCGAGATGCGGCAGCTCTACCATCGGCGTGGTGCCGATCGCGGAGACCAGGTCCCGCATCGGGCTAGCGAGCGCCTCCGGCCATGGCCGGCAGCAGGATGACCGTGTCATCCGGGCCGACCGCGGTGGCGAGGCCATCCCGGTAGCGAACGTCGCGGTCGTTCAGGTACACGTTCACGAAGGGCGACAGCTCGCCGTCGGTCGTCACGCGGTCGCGCAGCGCCGGGTAGGCGGCGAACAGGTCGGCCAGTACCTCGTTCACGGTGGCGCCCTGGGCTGGCAGGCTGCGACTGCCGCCGACGGCGTCGCGCAGGACCGGCGGGATGCGCACGGTGCTCAACCCTGCCCTCCCTTGGCGCGCCGGGGGGTGGCGGCGCTGCTGTCATGAGTCGTTGTGCAGCACAGAAGCTGTGCTGCACAGGTGCACAAGCGACGTTGACACGGCGACATCGCTCGCCAGACGACCCACACTCGACTCACTGGATCGTCCCCTCCCCGCAGGCGGGGCAGGCGGGATCGCGCCAGATCCGCACCTCGGAGAACTCGGTGTTCATGGCGTCGAACATCAGCAGTCGGCCGGCAAGCGGCTCGCCCACGCCGAGCAGCACCTTGAAGACCTCGTTGGCCTGGAGCAGGCCAACGATGCCGGGCAGCACGCCCAGCACGCCGGCCACCGCACACGCCGGGGCCAGCTCGGGAGGCGGTTGGGTGGGGTACATGCAGCGGTAGCACGGCCCCTGGTACGGGATGAAGGTGGTGACCTGGCCATCCCAGCGGTAGATGGAGCCGTGGACCACCGGCTTGCGCAGCCGCACCGCCGCGTCGTTGAGCAGGTAGCGGGTGTCGAAGTTGTCGGTCCCGTCCACGATCACGTCGTAGCCGGCGATCAGCCGCTCCACGTTGTCCGCATCCAGGCGCTCGCGGTGCTCGACCACCTTCGTCTCGGGATTCAGGGCGGCGAGGGTCATGCGCGCGCTCTCGGTCTTGGGCATCCCCACCCGGTCCGAGGTGTGGAGTACCTGGCGCTGCAGGTTGCTCTCGTCGACCACGTCGTCATCGACCAGGCCGATGGTGCCGATCCCCGACGCGCCGAGGTAGAGCGCCGCCGGCGAGCCAAGCCCGCCCGCGCCGATCAGCAGCACCCGCGAGTCGAGCAGCTTGCGCTGCCCCACCTGGCCGATCTCCGGGATCAGCACCTGGCGGCTGTAGCGGCGCTGCTGCGCGGGGGTCAGCAGCTGCTCCGGCGCCTCCCAGGCGCCACCCAGGCGGCGCCAGTCGAGCAGCGAGGCCTTCATGCTGGCCACGTTTGAATAGCCGTTCTGGAGCAGCCAGTTGGATGCCCGCAGCGATCGGGCGCCCACGGCGCAGTGGACCAGCAGCGGCGCGTCGCGGTCGGGGGCGACCTCGGCGATGCGAGCAGGGAGGTCGGCGAGTGACAGCAGCGTGGCGCTCGGGATGTGGCCCTCGTTCCACTCGACCTGCTCGCGCACATCCAGGATTCGCCAGCCCGATGCCGCCAGCTCGAGCGCCTCGGCGGCGCTCACCTCGCGGAACGGGGTGGCGGGAGTGCTCACCGGAGTGCTCAGCCGACGGCCTCCGCCTCGGCCGGCCAGGCGACCTCGCCCCCGCGCACGGCGCCCTGCAGCACCTTGTAGGCGAGCAGCGCGCACTTCAGCCTCGCCGGCCCGATCGGCACGCCCAGCTCGTCGAGGAGGTCCTTCGGGTTCATCCCCTTCACCTGGTCGAGGCTCTGGCCGCGCAGCCCATCGGTCAGGATCGAGGCCGATGCCTGGCTGATGGCGCAGCCCTGCCCATCGAAGGCGACGTCGGCGATCGCCGCGGCGGCGGGGTCCAGGCGCAGGGTCATGCTCATCTCGTCGCCGCATGTCGGGTTCGAATCGGCGAAATGGAGGTCGTGCGGGTCGAGGACCCCCTTGTTATGGGGGTTCCGGTAGTGCTCCAGGATGAAGTCGCGGTACAGGTTGTCCATCGGTCAGGCCCGAGCTAGCCCGCGAAGAGCTGCTGCGTGGCGCGAACGGCAGCGGCGAGCGCCTCGACGTCATCCAGGTCGTTGTAGACGTAGAAGCTGGCGCGCGTGGTGGCGGGGATGCCGTAGCGCAGCATCACCGGCTGAGCGCAATGGTGTCCCGCCCGCACCGCCACGCCCTCGCTGTCGAAGACGGTGGCCACGTCGTGGGGATGGACCGTGTCGAGCACGAAGCTGATCACGCCGGCGTGGATGGCGGGGTCGTCCGGGCCGAGCCGACGGACCCCCGGGATCTCGCCCAACGCCGCCCAGGCTCGCTCGAAGAGGAAGCGCTCGTGCTCTCGGACGGCATCCATGCCGAGGGCGGTCAGGTAGTCGATCGCCGCACCCAGGCCGATCGCCTCGACGATGGCCGGCGTCCCCGCCTCGAACTTGGCGGGGACCTCGTTCCACTCCGCCCCGTCGAGCGTGACCTTGATGATCATGCTGCCGCCGGTCATGAACGGCGGCATCGCGTCGAGCAGCTCGCGCCGGCCCCACAGTGCGCCGATCCCCGACGGACCGAGCATCTTGTGGCCCGAGATGACCAGGAAGTCGCAGTCGAGCGCCGCCACGTCGATCGGCATGTGCGGGGCTGCCTGTGCGGCATCCACCAGCACCAGCGCCCCCGCCTCGTGGGCCATGGCCACGATCTCGGCAACCGGGTTGATGGTGCCGAGCGCGTTGCTGACCGCTGCCACGGCGAGGAGCTTCGGTCCGCCGGCGAGCTTGGCGCGCAGATCGTCGAGATCGAGGAGCCCGTCATCGGTGATGGCCACGTAGTCCAGCGTGGCGCCAACCTCGCGGGTCAGCTGCTGCCAGGGCACGATGTTGGCGTGATGCTCGAGCTGGGTGGTGACCATCCGGTCGCCGGCGCGCAGGTTGGCGCGGCCCCAGCTGTAGGCCACCAGGTTGATCGCCTCTGTGGCGTTGCGAACGAAGACGATCTCCCGATGCGACGGCGCGCCCAGGAATCGGGCGACCTTCTGACGGGCCGCCTCGAAGCGCCCGGTGGCATCCTCCGACAGCTCGTAGATGCCACGGTGGACGTTGGCGTAGTGGTGTGAGTACGCATCGGCCATGGACTCGATCACGACGCGTGGCTTCGGTGAGCTGGCAGCGGCATCCAGGAAGACGAGGCGCTTGCCGGATCGGGTCGGCCCGTCGAAGACCGGGAAGTCCGAGCGCAGCGCCGTGCCGGAGAACGCCCCGGGGATCAGCGTGCGGAGGGCCGGCTCGATCGCCATCGGCTCAGTCTAGACGTGCTCTGCCACGGGCTCGGCGACCTCGTCACCGACCCCGGCCGGCAGGCCGGCATGGTCGCGCACCCAGTCGTAGCCGTTCGCCTCGAGCTTGTGGCTCAGCTCCTCGCCGCCGGACATCACCACCCGCCCGTCGAGCAGGACGTGCACGAACTGCGGCTTCACGTAGTTCAGCATGCGCTGGTAGTGCGTGATGATGAGCACCCCCATGTCGGGTGACAGGGTGGCGTTGATCCCCTCGGCCACGGTGCGCAGCGCGTCGATGTCCAGGCCCGAGTCGGTCTCGTCCAGGATCGCCATGGTCG
>CAZDAV010000026.1:0-10397 GCA_964503725.1 uncultured Steroidobacteraceae bacterium | reverse complement strand
CCGATGAGACGACCGATGCCCAGCCGACACGTTGCAGACGTCCGCCAGGTCGAGGCAAAAACCGGCCGCAAGCTCGAGGAGTGGTGCGCGCTGCTCGAGGCCAATGGCGTTGGCGAGCGGCGGGATGCCGTGAACTTCCTGCGCGATGGGTACGCGATCAGCCACGCCTTCGCGCTGGCGATCGCCGCGCGCTGCCTGCGCCCGTCACGCACCGATGACTTCGAGACCGACCCCTGGGATGACGAGGATGGTCGCTGGTGAGCGCCGCGCGAGCTGACACGCCGATCGGCACCAGCCGGCTCATCACCGCGGCCGACGGCCGACGGTACGCGTTCGCCGACCACAACTGCTTCGCCTGTGGCGGGACGAACCCGATCGGGATGCACCTGGCCATCGAGCTCGGCGAGGGGACGGCCGCGACCACCTGGCTTCCCGGCCCCAACTTCGTCGGCTGGGAGGAGACGGTGCATGGGGGCCTCATCGCCACGCTGCTCGACGAGGTCATGGCCTGGGCGCCGTCGAGCTTCGATTCCTGGGCGGTCACCGCCGAGATCGCGGTCCGCTATCGCTCACCGGCGAACCCGGGGGAGGCGCTCACCGCCCGAGGCTGGGTCACCGAGCGGCGGCGCCGCATCTACAAGGTGCAGGGGGAGGTTCGTGGCCCGGACGGCCGCCTCATCGCCGAGGGGAACGGGCGGTTCCTGGGCGCCAGCCCATCGGTCAAGGCTGAGCTGAAGGCGCGCTACGGCCTGCCGGCCGACGTGACAACCGCAGGGGCGCGGCGCGAATGATGGATCCGCCGGGCATCGGCACCGTGCGCAGGGTGGAGATCGAGGGCGAGATGCGCTCGGCCTACATCGACTACGCCATGAGCGTCATCGTGGCGCGCGCGCTGCCGGACGTCCGCGACGGGCTGAAGCCGGTGCATCGGCGAATCCTGTACACGATGCACGAGATGGGGCTCCGCTCCACGGCGGCCTACCGGAAATGCGCCGGCGTGGTCGGCGAATCGCTGGCCAAGTACCACCCGCATGGCGACGTGGCCCTCTACGACGCACTCGTGCGCCTCGCGCAGGACTTCAGCCTGCGCTATCCACTCGTCGATGGACAGGGCAACTTCGGCTCGATCGATGGTGACCCGGCGGCCGCCTACCGCTACACGGAGGCACGCCTGGCGGCGATCAGCGACGAGATGCTGGCCGACATCGAGAAGGAGACGGTCGACTTCGTCGACAACTTCGATGGCCGGCTGCGCGAGCCGACGGTCCTGCCGGCCCGCCTGCCAAACCTGCTGATCAACGGCAGCTCCGGGATCGCGGTCGGCATGGCCACCAACATCCCGCCACACAACCTGACGGAGGTCTGCCAGGCGATCCAGGCCCTCATCGACAACCCGCAGCTGACCGTCGACGAGCTGTGCGAGATCGTGCACGGCCCTGACTTCCCGACGGGGGGCACGATCTTCCGCTTCGAGGACCAGCGCAACACGCTCACCGGCGAGCGGGAGCGCATCGACGTGATCCGCCACATGTACGCCACCGGGCGCGGGCGCGTGGTGATCCGTGGCCAGGTGGCGTTCGAGGAGAACGCGCTGGGCCGGATCTCCGTCGTCATCACCGAGCTGCCCTACCAGGTCAACAAGACCACGCTCATCGAGAAGATGGCCGAGCTCGTCGGATCGAAACGCATCACGGACGTCAGCGACATTCGCGACGAAAGCGACAGGACCGGCATGCGGATTGTCGTGGAGATCAAAAGGGATGGCTCGCCGCACACGGTGATGCAGCAGCTCTTCAAGCACACGGCGCTCCAGACCAGCTTCAGCGCCAACGTGCTGGCCCTCGTCGACGGGCAGCCCCAGACGCTCGGGCTGAAGCGCATGCTCGAGCACTACATCTCGTATCGGCGCGACGTCATTCGGCGACGCACCGAGTTCGATCTGTCACGCGCCCAGGAGCGCGCCCACATCCTGGAGGGCCTGAAGATCGCCCTCGACCACCTGGACGAGGTGATCAAGACGATTCGGGCCTCCGCCGACGCTGACGCGGCGCGTGACGCCCTCGTGAAGAAGTTCAAGCTCAGCGAGGCGCAGGCCAACGCCATCCTGGAGATGCAGCTCCGCCGGCTGGCCGCCCTCGAGCGCAAGAAGATCGAGGACGAGTACGAGCAGGTGATCCGCCTCATCGCCGAGCTGGAGGATCTGCTCGCCAACCCGCGCAAGATCCTGGCCGCGATCCGCGACGAGCTTGACGAGCTGATGCGCAAGTACGGGAACGAGCGCAAGACGCGCATCCAGTCGGACGCCAATCGCGAGCTGACGGCCGAGGACCTCGTTGCCGCCGAGGACGCCGTCGTCACGCTGTCGCAGCGCGGGTACATCAAGCGCCAGCAGATCGGCACCTTCCGTTCACAGCGGCGCGGCGGCAAGGGCAAGCTCGCGATGATCACTCGCGAGGAGGACGCCGTCCGCCACCTGCTGGTCGCGAACACGCACGACAACATCCTCTTCTTCACGAACCGCGGGCGGGTCTTCATCACCAAGGTCCACACCCTGCCCGAGGCGAGCCGCCAGGCGAAGGGACTGCCGATCATCAATCTGCCGGGCGTGATGGTCGACCAGGGCGAATATGTCAGCGCCATCATCACCCTGCCCCAGTTCGAGCCGGATCACTACATGGCCATGGCCACGCGCCGCGGGATGATCAAGAAGACCTCGCTGGCCGAGTACGCCAAGATCCGCAGCAACGGGCTGATCGCCATCAGCCTGGTCGAGGGCGACGAGCTGCGCTGGGTTGGCCTCACCGACGGGCAGAACGACATCATCCTGGCCACGCGGAACGGACAGGCTGCCCGTTTCCATGAGACCGAGGTGCGGCCGATGGGCCGCGACACGCGCGGCGTCACGGGCATTCGTCTGCGCGGCGACGACCAGGTGATCGGCATGGAGGTCGTGACGCCCGGCGCCGAGCTGCTCGTGGTCACCGAGCAGGGATACGGCAAGCGCACCGTGCTCGACGACTTCCCGGTCAAGCATCGTGCCACGGGCGGCGTGATCGCAAACTCGCTCAACGCCGAGACCGGCAAGGTCGCCGCCGTGCGCGTGGTTGGGCGCGAGGACGAGGAGCTGATGCTGATCACGCAGGAGGGCACGATCCTGCGCACCGAGGTGAGCAGCGTGAACCGCTACCGGCGAGCGTCCCGCGGCGTGACGGTCATGAAGCCGGGTGAGGACGATCGGATCGTCTCGATCACGGTGTTCGTGGATGACCGGCCCGAGGCGCCCGAGGGAGACGCGGAAACCGAGGGCTGAGCGCGGGCGCGGAGCGACTAGAATCGGCCCGGGAGAGCATCCGCACCGGAGATCCGAGTGTACGCCGACGAGTTCAGCATCTACGCCGGCAACGCCAACCGGCCGCTCGCCGGCCAGATCTGCCGCTACCTGCGCACCCAGCTCGGCGACGCCGAGGTCTTCAAGTTCGCCAACGACAACATCTTCGTGCGGGTGATGGAGAACGTCCGGGAGCAGGACGTGTTCGTGGTGCAGCCCACCTGCCGCCCCGTGAACGACTCGATCATGGAGCTGCTGATTATGATCGACGCCCTCAAGCGGGCGAGCGCAGGCCGCATCACCGCCGTGATGCCGTACTACGCCTACGGGCGCTCCGACAAGAAGGACCAGCCGCGGGTTCCCATCACGGCGCGCCTGATCGCCGACATGCTCACCGTGGCCGGGGCCGATCGGGTCCTCACCATGGACCTGCACCAGGGGCAGATCCAGGGATTCTTCAGCATCCCGGTCGACGAGCTCACCGCGATCAATATCCTGTCGCGGTACATCAAGAGCAAGAACCTGACCGATATCGTCGTCGTGAGCGAGCTCGGCTTCGCCAAGAAGGCCCGAAACTTCGCCGAGATCCTGCAGGCACCGCTGGCGATCCTCGAGAAGCGTCGCGTCGGCAACGAGGACAAGACCGAGCTGATGAACATCATCGGCGAGGTGGCCGGCCGGACGGCGGTCATCATCGACGACGAGATCGATACCGCCGGATCGCTGCTCGAGGCGGTCGCCGCGCTCGTCGCCGAGGGCGCCACAGCGGTCTACTCGTGCGCGACGCACGGCGTCTTCTCGGGCGAGGCGCTCGAGAAGATCCAGGCCAGCCCGATCACCGAGGTGATCGTCACCGACACCATCCCGCTGCCGGCGGGGGCGGACCGGGAACGGATCACGGTCCTGTCGATCGCGCCGCTCTTCGGCGAGGCGATCAAGCGCATCCATCGCGGCTCGAGCGTCGGCGCGCTCTTCTCGTCGGAGGTCCAGCTGGTCGAGGAGATGACCTTCTGGGACAGCACCGCCGAGGAGGAGCCCGAGCCCGTCCCGGTCGAGAGCTAGCGCCCGACACACCGGCGCCAGCCCGGGCCCCGTGCGGGAAATCCCGCCTCATCGGGCTATACTCGACCTCCCCATGCTGAAGTTCCTCTCGCGGCTGTCGGACTCGAATGAGCGCGAGGTCCGCCGCTTCGACCCCACCGTGGTCCGCATCAACGAGCTCGAGTCGGCGTTCACGGCGCTGTCCGATGACGATCTGCGCGCCAAGACCGACGAGTTCCGCACGCGCCTGCAGGAGGCCGTCGGCGAGCTGCTGACGCCGATCGAGCAGCGCCCTCCGTCGGCGGATGCGGCCGACGAGTCGGAGCTGATCGCGGCCGACCCGACGCGCATCAGCGAGGAGCGCAAGCAGCAGCACCGGCGGGAGCGCCGCCAGATCGACGCCGCGCTCGATGAGCTCCTGCCGGAGGCCTTCGCCGCCGTTCGCGAGGCGATGCGACGGGCCCTCGGCAAGCGGCATTACGACGTGCAGCTGGTCGGCGGGATGGTCCTGCACTCGGGCGCCATCGCGGAGATGAAGACCGGCGAGGGCAAGACCTTCGTGGCGCCGCTTGCCGCCTACCTGAATGGCCTGACCGGCCGAGGCGTCCACGTGGTGACCGTCAACGACTACCTGGCCAAGCGCGATGCGCAGTGGATCGGGCAGGTCTTCTGGCGACTGGGGATGAGCGTCGGCTCGATCCAGCACGAGGCCGCCTACCTGGTCGATCCCGACTTCCACCAGACCGATGAGCGCCTGCGCTCCCTGCGCCCGGTGGCCCGCGGCGAGGCCTATGCCGCCGACGTGACCTACGGCACGAACAACGAGTTCGGCTTCGACTACCTGCGCGATAACCTGGTCGTCGACCTGGCCGCTCGGGTCCAGCGCGGCCACTTCTTCGCGATCGTCGACGAGGTCGACAACATCCTGATCGACGAGGCGCGGACTCCGCTCATCATCTCCGGCGCGGCGGAGGAGTCGGCCGACAAGTACGTCCAGTTCGCGCGGCTCGTGCCGCGGCTGAAGGCGGTCGAGGACTACATCATCGACGAGAAGTTCCGGCAGGTGGCGATCACCGAGGCGGGGACCGACAAGATGGAGCGCTGGCTGGGCGTCGAGAACCTCTTCGACAACGACTTCTCGATGGCCCGCCACCTGGAGCAGGCGCTGAAGGCCGAGGCGCTCTACAAGCGCGACAAGGAATACGTGGTCAAGGACGGCGAGGTCGTGATCGTCGACGAGTTCACCGGTCGCCTGATGCCGGGACGGCGCTGGAGCGAGGGGCTGCACCAGGCGGTCGAGGCCAAGGAGGGCGTCAAGATCCAGAACGA
Source organism: uncultured Steroidobacteraceae bacterium (assembly GCA_964503725.1). Taxonomy (GTDB): domain Bacteria; phylum Chloroflexota; class Limnocylindria; order QHBO01; family QHBO01; genus CF-167. The sequence continues at coordinate 4,699 of CAZDAV010000026.1, read as the reverse complement.
GTCGCGGACCCTGGCCACCATCACCTTCCAGAACTACTTCCGCATGTACGACAAGCTGGCCGGCATGACCGGAACGGCCGAGACCGAGGCGGAGGAGTTCCACAAGATCTACGAGCTCGAGGTGATCGCGGTCCCGACCAACCGGCCGATGGTGCGCGACGACTTCGCCGACCTGGTCTTCTCCAGCCAGAAGGGGAAGTGGCAGGCGGTCGTCGACGAGATCGCCGAGGAGCACGAGCGAGGCCGCCCGGTGCTGGTCGGGACCATCAGCGTCGAGGTGAGCGAGATGCTCGGCGAGATGCTGACGCGGCGCGGCATCAGGCACAGCGTGCTGAACGCGAAGTTCCACGAGCGCGAGGCCGAGATCGTGGCCCAGGCGGGCCGCAGCGAAACCGTCACGATCGCCACCAACATGGCCGGCCGCGGCACCGACATCATCCTCGGCGGCAATCCCGAGGTCCTGGCGGTCGAGCTGCTCCACAAGCGCGGTTCGAACATCCTCGAGGCCTCTCCCGACGAGTACGCGGCAGCCCTCGCCGAGGCCGACCAGCTGTGCGCGGAGGACCGGGAGCGCGTGGTCGCAGCCGGTGGACTGCATATCGTGGGGACCGAGCGCCACGAGGCGCGGCGGATCGACAACCAGCTGCGCGGCCGCGCCGGGCGGCAGGGCGATCCCGGGAGCACACGCTTCTACCTGTCGCTCGAGGACGACCTGATGCGGCGCTTTGCGAGCGACCGCGTTCAGTCGATCATGCGCACGCTCGGCTTCGACGACGACACGGCACTCGAGTCGCGAATGGTGAGCCGGACCATCGAGGGCGCCCAGTCCCGCGTCGAGGGCTTCAACTTCGACACGCGCAAGCACGTCGTGCAGTACGACGACGTGATCAACCGCCAGCGCGAGACGATCTACCACGAGCGGGAGCGGATCCTCCGTTCGGACGGCCTGTCGCCGACCCTGCTGGCGATGCTCGGCGACGAGGTCCGCGCGCTGGTGGCCGAGCACACCGCCGCTGAGTTCGCCGCGGAGTGGAACATCGACGGGCTCAGGGCGCAGATCCAGGCGATCCTGCCGACGATCGATCCGGGCGAGCTCTCCGCGATCGACGAGATTGTCGACCCCGATGAGATCGTGAACGCGGTCATCCCCATGCTCGAGCGCGGCTACGACCGCAAGCGCAGCGAGAACGGCGACGACGGCATGGGGGTCATCGAGCGCCTGGTCCTGCTGCGGGTCATCGACTCGCTGTGGGTCGAGCACCTGACGGCGATCGACGACATGCGGCGGGGGATCGGCCTCCGCGCGTACAGCCAGCGCGATCCGCTGAACGAATTCAAGGTCGAGGCCTACCGCATGTTCGACGAGCTGAAGACGACCATCCGCCACGACGTGACCCATACCGTCTTCCGCGTCACGCTGACCCGGGAGCCGCCGCAGCGCGCGACCCGCCCGATGATGGAGAGCAGGCCGGACGTGACCGGCGCGGCTGCAGGATCGGCCACGGCGGTGGCGGCCGGGGGCAACGGCTCGGGTCCTGCCACCCGGCCGGTGAAGGCCGGCGTCAAACTGGGGCGAAACGATCCGTGCTGGTGCGGCTCGGGAAAGAAGTTCAAGCGCTGCCACGGAGCCTGACGGGTGGCCCGATCGTCGGGGTTGGCGAACCGGCGCAGAACGGGTACGATAGGGGCTCAGGATCGCGAGGCGCGGTGACCTCGCGGTTTCGCGCAAGTGGAGAGCTACGTGAAGCAGCTGACCACCTCTCGTCGAGGTCCAGACCCGCTCCTCTCCCCCTCCCCGCCGACGACCTCGCTCCCGCTGGTCACCCGCTTCAGAGACCCATCGCTCCCCTACGAGGACCTCATCGTCTGCGAGCGCGACTGCATGCGATGCAGCTACGCGATGACCCTCGACTGCGACGGCAACTGCGGCTCCTGCCCGCGGCAGACCTACTGCCCGTGCGTGAACCCGGCGAAGATTCGGAGCAAGAGCGTGCGGTTGACCGAGATGGAGCTCCCGATGGTGGCGACCGTTGGACGCAATTAAGGACGAGGCGCTCCGGCTGGCGCGCCTCGTGGCCGATACGGCGGTGCGCCTTTGACTTGCGCACCAAGGAGATCGAGCTCGCGGAGCTGACCTCCCGCGCGTCGGACCCCGGGCTGTGGGACGACCCGGCAGCCGCACAGGCGCTCCTGCGCCGTGCCGATGAGCTGCGCGAGGAGATCGCTGCCTGGGGCGACCTCGAGGAGCGGGCGCGCTCCCTGGCCGATTACGCCGAGCTGGCCGCCGCGGAGCCGGATGGCGGCGTGGGCCTCGCCGCCGACCTCGAGCGTGACCTGGCCTCCCTCTCCGCCGACTGGACCCGGATGGAGGGCCGCCTGATGATGTCCGAGCCCTACGACGAACGGCCGGCGATCGTATCGGTCCATGCCGGCGCGGGCGGTACCGAGAGCCAGGACTGGGCCGAGATGCTGCTGCGCATGTACCTGCGCTGGGCGGAGCGCTCCCGCTACCGCACCGAGATCCTCGACCAGACCGAGGGCGAGGAGGCCGGGCTGAAGAGCGTCACGGTCGCCATCGACGGGCGCTGGGCGTACGGGCGGCTGAAGAGCGAGCGCGGTGTCCATCGGCTCGTTCGCATCAGCCCGTTCGACTCGCAGAAGCGCCGCCATACCAGCTTCGCGCTGGTGGAGGTGATGCCCGAGGTTCCGGAGGACGCGGCGGTCGAGATCGACGACAAAGACCTGCGCGTCGACACCTATCGGGCCAGCGGCGCGGGCGGGCAGCATGTCAACAAGACCGACTCGGCCGTGCGCATCACCCACCTGCCGACCGGGATCGTGGTGACCTGCCAGAACGAGCGCAGCCAGACGCAGAACCGCGAACGCGCGATGGCCGTGCTGCGCGCCAAGCTGGTCGAGCGTCGCGAGGAGGAGCGCGAGGCCGAGATGGCGCGCCTGCGCGGGCAGCACGTGGAGGCGGGCTGGGGAAACCAGATCCGCAGCTATGTCCTGCAGCCGTACACCATGGTCAAGGATCTGCGAACGGGGGTCGAGACCTCGAACCCCACCGCCGTCCTCGACGGGGAGCTTGATCCCTTCATCGACGGCTACCTGCGCTCGCGCATCGGGGAGGCGGCCGCGACATGACCGACACCCTCCAGCGCCCCTTCGTCGCCCGGCCGGTCACGGCGCCGCCGGTGATCAGCATGGTCGACGTGGGCATGACCTACCCGAACGGCAAGGTCGCCCTGGTCGACGTCAACGTGAGCATCCCGGCCGGCGACTTCGTCTTCCTGGTGGGCCCATCGGGGGCCGGCAAGAGCACGTTCATCCGGCTCCTGATCCGCGAGCAGCTGGCGACCTCCGGCCAGGTGGTCGTGGCCGGGCACGACCTGGCAGCCATGCGCCGTGGCCAGGTCCCCGGGCTGCGGCGTCGGATCGGCATCGTGTTCCAGGACTTCCGGTTGCTCCCGGCCAAGACCGTCTTCGAGAACGTGGCCTTCGCGCTCGAGGTGACCGGGGCCAGCAGCGCGGAGATCCGCCAGCGCGTGCCGCGCCTGCTGAGCCTGGTCGGCCTGCACGAGCACGACGAGCACCTGCCGGCCCAGCTCTCCGGCGGCGAGCAGCAGCGCACCGCAATCGCCCGGGCGCTGGTGCACGACCCCGCCATGCTGATCGCCGACGAGCCGACGGGCAACCTCGACCCGGTCACCAGCTGGGACCTGATCCAGCTGCTGATCCAGATCAACTCGATGGGCACCACCGTCCTGATGGCGACCCACAACCAGGAGATCGTGAACGCGATGCGCCGGCGCGTGCTTGCGCTCGAGCACGGCACCCTCGTCCGCGACGAGTCCGGCGCGGCCTACGAGCGGGAGTACTAGACCGATGCCGCTCGTTCGCTTCGTCGCGTTCACCGTGGTCCGCGCCTGGCAGGGCTTCTGGCGCAACGCGATGATGAGCCTGGCCGCCACCGCCACCGTCGTCCTCATGCTGGTCCTCCTCTCCGGCCTCTTCATCGTGCTGGGCGGGCTGGACAGCGGCCTGCGCTTCATCGAGAGCAAGGTCGGCGTCACGGCGCGGCTGCTCGACGACCTGCCGCAGGCGGAGCTCGACACGCTGATGGCCGACATCCGGGCCCTGCCCGGGGTGAGGGGGGTGGACTACGTCAGCCCCGAGGCGGCGCTGGAGCTCCTCCGGGAAGCGTACCGAGAACAGGGCCTGACGCTCGATCTCGGAGGTGCCCAGATCACCCTGTATGCCAGCGTGGAGGTCGCCCTCACCGATCCGAACTTCGCGGACAGTGTCGTGGCCGCGCTCGAGGGCCGTCCGGGGATCGAGCGCATCACCACCCGCCAGGTCGACTACGCCAAGCTGCTGGGGATCATCGGTGCCGTCCGCACGGTCGGCATCGCCGCGCTCATCCTGGTCTGCCTGACGGTGCTCTTCATGATCGTGAACATGATCCGGATCGCGGTCTACAGCCGATCCGGTGAGATCGAGATCATGCGGCTGGTGGGCGCCAGCGACTCCTTCATCCGGTGGCCTTTCATCCTGGAGGGGATCCTGTGCGGCTTCATCGGCGCGGTCGTCACCATCATCCTGGTGGCGGTCGTCTGGGAGCCGATCCAGCCGATCATGGTCCGCGTCTTCCAGATGCCGACCGCGGTGAGCAGCCAGTTCCTGGCCGTCCTGTCGG
>CAZDAV010000025.1:6338-10521 GCA_964503725.1 uncultured Steroidobacteraceae bacterium | reverse complement strand
GTAGGCGATCGCCAGGTAGGTGGACCCCCAGACGACGTAGACGATCCCGAGGTTGGCCGCCACGGCAAGCGTGGACGGGCGAGCGCCGGGGGTCATCGGCCCATTGTGAAGTAACCGCCCATGACATGTGCAACGGTGTCGCCGGCCCGTTTCGTGAGGGTCATGTCGTTCACGCCGCACGCCGTTCGTCGTCATGATGAGGGGGCGAGCCACGGTACACACCGATGCACACGGGAGGTTGCACGACCCGATGAAATACATGCTCATCATCGCCGGGGCCGAGGACGCATGGGCCCACCTGAGCGAGGCGGAGCAGGGCGCGCTGTACGAGAAGGTGCGCACCTGGTGGGGCGAGCACGCCGCCGCCGGGGAGATCCTGGACGGACACGAGCTCCAGCCGGGATCGACGGCGACGACCATCCGTCGCAGCCCGGATGGAGAGGTGACCGTGACCGACGGGCCGTTCGTCGAGGGCAAGGAGATGGTCGCCGGGTACGGGATCCTGGATGTGCCGGACCTCGACGCCGCGATTCGCCTGGCGTCCTCGTGGCCGGCCACGATGGATACCCTCGAGATCCGCCCGATTGTCGAGCGCTAGGCCCACGCGGGAGCTCGCTTGACGGAGCGTCATACGGTCGACGCATCCCTCGAGCGGGTGCTCCGCGAGGAGCGGACGCGGCTGGTCGCCTCGCTGGTCCGCATCCTGGGCGATTGGGACCTGGCGGAGGAGTTCGTCCAGGATGCGGCGATCGCCGCGCTCGAGCACTGGCCGGTCGATGGGCTGCCCCGCAACCCCGGCGCATGGCTGATGACCACCGCCCGACGGCGGGCGGTCGACCGGCTGAGGCGCGACGCACGCTACCGAGAGCGGCTGACGCAGCTCGGAGAGGAGGCTGACGAGATGGAGCGACCGATCGCGACCGGCGGTCCGCTCGGCGCGGACGACCGGCTGCGCCTCCTCTTCACGTGCTGTCACCCCGCGCTCTCCCGCGAGGCGCAGGTTGCGCTCACCCTGCGCACCGTCGGTGGCCTCGAGACCTCCCAGGTGGCTCGGGCGTTCCTCGTCCCCGAGGCGACGGTCGCGCAGCGGCTGGTTCGCGCCAAGCGCAAGATCCGCGACGCCGGCATCCCGTTCCGCATCCCGGAGGGCGCCGAGCTGCCGGAGCGGCTGGAAGGGGTCCTGGAGGTCCTCTACCTCGTCTTCAACGAGGGGTACCTCGCCTCCGACGGCGTCGTCGTCGCTCGTCGGGATCTCGCTGCCGACGCCGAATGGCTGACCTCGCTGCTCGTGCGCCTGATGCCCGACGAGCCGGAGCCGATGGCGCTGCTGGCTCTCATGCGGCTGCATCTCGCGCGCGTCGAGGCTCGCTTCGCGCCGGACGGGTCCCTCATCCTGCTCGCCGACCAGGATCGCTCGCGCTGGGACCGCGGCGCGATCCAGGAGGCGGTGGGGCTCATCGAGCGAGCGATGCGGATGGCACCGCCGGGGCCATACGTCCTGCAGGCCGCGATCGTGGCGGTCCACGCAGAGGCCTCGTCCTATGCGGAGACCGACTGGGCGGAGATCGTGGCGCTCTACGACCGCCTGCTCAGGCTCCTGCCGACCCCGGTGATCGCCCTCAACCGCGCGCTCGCCCTGGCCGAGCTTTCGGGCCCGGGAGCCGCCCTTGCGGAGATCGAGCCGCTTGCCCCTCGCCTCGACGGCTATCACCTCTTCCACGCCGCCCGTGGGGAGCTGCTGCGCCGCCTGGATCGGCCCGCCGAGGCGCGCGATGCGGATCGGCGAGCCCTGGCACTGACGGACAACCCAGCGGAGCGACGGCTGCTCGAAGCGCGCGTGAACGAGCCTGGCGGATCCTGACCCTCGCGTAACGGATCGCCTACCCTTGCCGTCAGACAGGCAGCCCGGCGCTCTCATTGCCGAAGCCGCAACCGCACGGAGCATCGCACCATGACCGGCTCACCACAGGCGCGCCATCTCGCCGTCGCGCTCACCCTCCTTGCCTCCCTCGCCATCGCCGGCTGCACCACGGCCGGTTCCTCCCCAGGCGCCAGCGGATCGAGCGCGCCGAGCGCATCTGCCAGCGTGGCGCCGTCGACCTCCCCGTCGTCGGCTGCCAGCGTGGCGCCGTCGGCCGCGGCCAGCAGCGCCCCGAGCGATGAGCCGACCGAGAGCCTGCCGCCGTTCGCATGCAGCCCCACCGTCGCCATTCCCGCGACCACCGCCCGGGCGCAGATCACCGACGTCCGGGTCGGTACCCACGCGGGCTACGACCGCATCGCCTTCGAGTTCACCGGTGGGATCCCTGAGGTTCTGATCGAGGCCGTCCTGGGGCCCTTCTACGAGGACGGCAGCGGTCAGGAGCTGACCGTCAACGGCACCGCCTTCCTGAAGGTCACGCTGCGTGACGCCAGCCGCGTCTCGACGGATGGCGTCGTCACGTACGACGGACCGCTCGAGTTCGAGCCTGCCTTCCCGCAGCTCGTGCATCTCATCGAGGGTGGCGACTTCGAAGCGGTCAGCACCTGGTACATCGGCCTGGACGGTGGCGGCTGCCTGCGCGTCCTGCCGCTCGCCGCACCGAGCCGCCTGGTGATCGACATCGAGCATTGACAGCGGGGCGACGATGGGGGGACCGATGATCCCCGGATCCGGTGTCCTCCGCAATGCGGGCGCGATCGGAATAGCGGCAGTCGCGATCGGGCTGCTCTACCAGTGGCTCTTCGTTGATACCGCCCTTGGCATCAACGCGCCGATCGCCGTTTCAGCGCTGCTGGCTGCGGCCTGGATCATGCGTCCCGCCGAGCGACCTCGGCCGCGGGTGAGGGACGCCTGGCTCGCCGCGGCTGCGGTGACCTTCTCCGGGTTCGCGGCCGTACGTGGAGACGCCAACCTCGTCATCCTCGATCTGCTGGGTGCGCTCGCGCTCACCGCTGGGGCGCTGGCCAGCTTTGGTGGGATGCCCGTCGTCGATCGGGCGTTCGAAGGGTTGGTGTCTCTGGGCGGGCGAATCGCGCTTGCCTCGATGACGGCCGGCGCCACCGTGGTCAGAGCGACGCGCGGCGCCTTCCCGCGGGCTCGTGCACGGTCATCGATCGTCCGTGCTGCGCCAATGCTGCGCGGACTCCTCATCGCACTGCCGCTCGTGATCCTCTTCGCGATCCTGTTCGCCGCCGCAGACGCTGTCTTCGCCCGAATGGCCGGAGACCTGTTCGACTGGGAAATCGACCTCGGCAGTGTGCCGGGCCGGATTGCGGTGGCGGCGACTGCCGCATGGCTGACTGCCGGCCTGCTCGTCTTCGTCGCATCGGGCGGCGGGTCGGACCGAGACGCTACGGCTCAGATCCCCAGGACCCCATTCCGCATCGGATCCGGCGAGGCGACAACCGTGCTCGTCGTCCTCGATCTGCTCTTTGTGGGCTTCGTGGCGCTGCAGGGGGCCTACCTGTTCGGGGGCCAGGACACTCGGGCCGCAAGCGGGCTCACCTACGCCGACTACGCGCGCCGCGGCTTCTTCGAGCTCCTCGTCGTCGCCTTCGTCGTCGGCGGGCTGATCCTGGCCGCGGAGGCGATCGTGTCGCGCCGAACGCGCGCGTACCTTGCGGCAGGGATCGGGCTCGTGGCGCTCACGGCGGTCGTGCTCCTGTCCGCGCTGCTCCGGCTGCGCCTGTACCAGGAGGCGTATGGCTGGACCGAACTGCGCTTCTATGTGCTCGCGGCGATCGTATGGCTGGCGATCGGGTGCCTGCTGGCGGTGGTGACGCTGGCCACGGGCCGGAGCCGTTGGCTGCTCCACGGCATGCTCGCCCTGTCGATCGCATTCGGGCTCGCCTTCAACGTCATCGGACCGGTCAGGCTCGTCGCCGAACAGAATCTGGCCCGCGCCATCCATCCCGAGCTCGTGGCAGCCGGTGGGGAGACCACCGTCGACGTCTGGTACCTCAACCTGCTCGGCAACGACGCCGTTGTGCCGCTTGCCGATGCGCTGCCGCACCTTCCGGCAGATCTGCAGCGGGAAGTCCGCGAAATTCTGAGGAATCGCGCCTACACGCTCGAGCACAGCCCGGGCACCGGGTCGTGGCAGTCGTGGAACCTCTCTCGCGAGTCGGCACGATCTCGCCTCGTCCGGTAGCATCGGGCCGTCCATTCCGCACTCTCGGAGTCCGCATGCCTGACCGACCG
>CAZDAV010000025.1:0-6238 GCA_964503725.1 uncultured Steroidobacteraceae bacterium | reverse complement strand
GGTAGCATCGGGCCGTCCATTCCGCACTCTCGGAGTCCGCATGCCTGACCGACCGATGGCGCCCACCGGCGCGCTGGACGCGACGAAGTCGTATGTCGCGCGCCTCAAGACCGAGCGCGGCGAGATCGTCTGCGAGCTGTTCGCGGCCGATGCGCCGCTCACCGTCGAGAACTTCGTCAACCTCGCGCGCGCCGGCTTCTATGACGGCACCACCTTTCACCGGGTGATCCCTGGCTTCATGGCCCAGGGCGGCGACCCCACCGGCAGCGGACGAGGCGGTCCGGGCTACACCTTCGGAGACGAGGCCTCAGCCAGGCGACGACACGATGGCCCCGGGGTCCTGTCGATGGCCAACGCCGGGCCGAACACCAACGGGTCGCAGTTCTTCCTCACCTTTGCTGCGACGCCACACCTCGACGGGCGCCACACGGTCTTCGGGCGTGTGACGGAAGGCATGGACGTGCTGCACAGCCTCCGCGAGCGTGACCCGGAGCGCGACCCGGCTCCCGGCGACCGGGTCGAGACGATCGAGGTCGAGGAGAGCTAGCCCCCGAGTGGGGCGTACGGTCCCGCGGGGCCTGGCCTTGTCGGCTCAGGCCGCGGGCGCGTACAGCAGGTCGTAGGTGACGGTGGGGTCCGGGGCGAAGTCAATCCGGGTCGAGCAGCCGTCGCACACCAGCTCGGCATCGGCCTCGTTGATGGTGAAGGCGGACTCTACGGCGCACCAGGGGCAGTCGATGTGTATGGTCATGCCCGGGATGCTGAGCGCGCGCCGCGACACCTCGCCTGTCGCGATCGGCGCAAGTGCACTTGCGTGCTTGCGCAAACAGTGACACAATCGACCCAGATGGAACGGACCGTCATCGCTGACCTCACGCGTCGCCGCACGGCGGCAATCGCCAGGGCGCTCTCCGACGCGAAGCGCCTGTGCGTGGTCGAGCGCCTGGCCGACGGCGAGCGATCGGTGAGTGACCTGTCGCGCGACATCGGCTGCCAGGTGCCGAACATGAGCCAGCACCTCGCCGTCCTGCGCGCCGCCGGCATCGTGGCCAGCCGTCGCGAAGGGAGCACCGTCTTCTATCGGCTCGCGCACCCCCAGGTGCTCGAGGTGTACCGCATCCTCCGACAGGTCGCCGGCTGACGGACGACATACGAAAGGACCAGGCAAGACCGATGTCGAACATCCGTGAGGCGACCGACGCCAACTGGGAGGAGCTCGTCCTCAAGAACGACAAGCCCGTCATCGTCGACTTCTGGGCCGCGTGGTGCGGCCCGTGTCGGCTGGTGGCGCCCGAGATCGAGAAGCTGGCGGAGAAGTACGCCGGCTCGGTCGACGTGCTGAAGCTCGACGTCGATGCCAACCAGCACACCGCCATGCACTACGGCGTGATGAGCATCCCCACCGTCGCCTTCTTCGCCCCCGGTGAGCCGCCGAAGGCCGCGGTCGGGTTCCGGCCGGCCGAGCAGCTGGAGACTGCATTCGGGCTGGAGGCCTTCGAGAAGAGCGCCTGACGCTCGACACGGGGGCCTATCCTGCGGTGGTCATGCCCCGAGCGCCGCGTCGCGTCGCCACCCTGGCCGCCACGACCGCGCTCGCCCTCCTGGCGATTGCCCCCATCGGCCTGCCGGCCAGCCACTCGGTTCGAGCCGCAGATCGCGGCCTGGTGGTGATCGCCCAGACCCGCTATCTGGCGCTGCCCGAGGAGCGGCGGATCCACGTGACCATCGACGCCGTCGCCACCTCGTACACGCCGAATCCGGTGGACGGGCTCTCCTACTACCCGGAGGTCGGGTTCGCGGCGCCACCCGGCGCGACCAGTTTCACCGCCAGCTCGGGAGGGCAGGCGCTGGCCGTCGCGGTCGACAGCCGAGACCCGGACTTCACGACCGTCAACGTCACGTTCGCGGATGGCGTGTTCTACCAGGAGAGCGAGACCTACCGGGTCGGCTTCGACCTGCCCGATCCGGGTGGTGCGCCCGACCGGGACTTCCGCATCAGCCCGAGCATCGTGGCGTTCCCGATCTGGGTCTTCGGCACGAGCGGCGAGCGCGGCAGCAGCGTCAGCGTGGTGCTGCCGGCCGGCTTCCGACCGAACGTGCAGGGAGCCTCGCTGACCACGTCGACCGGCGGGCTCGGAGAGGTGATCCTCTCCTCCGGCGTGCTGCTCGATCCGTTCGACTTCGTCGCGTACCTGGCGGCAGACCGTCCAGGTGCCTTCACCGATACGCAGCTGACGGTTGCCATGACCGAGGAGCAGGCAAGGGTCCAGGTACGGGCCTGGCAGGACGACCCTGAATGGGGCGCGGCCATGATCACCCTGATGACGGGCGGCCTGCCCGAGCTGGAGGATCTGATCGGGCTTTCCTACCCCGCTCCGGGCAAGCTCATCGTCGAGGAGGCAGCGACCAGCCGCCTGGGAGAGTACGCGGGGATCTACAACACCCTGACCGGCATCATCCGCGTGCGCTATGACGCCGACGCCTTCGTGGGACTTCACGAGGCGGCCCACATCTGGTTCAACAGCAACCTGCTCGGCGACCGCTGGATCGGCGAGGCATGGGCCGAGTTCTATGGCGTGCAGGCGGCGAAGGCGCTCGGGCTGTCCGGCGCCGAGTTCGAACTGACCGACGAGATGCTGGTCGACCGGATCGCACTGAACGACTGGGGCGGCATCGGCGCGGTGGAGACCGGCGTCGAGGAGTACGCCTACGCGGCCAGCTACCACGTCGCAGGCCTCATCTTCGGGCGGACGGATATCGCGGGCCTCCAGACGGTCTGGCGCGGCGTGGACGGCGCGGAGATGGCGTATCAGCCGGCCCACGGCTCGGGAGGCCCTGAGTCCGGCGTCCCCCACGCCCTGGAGGGCTGGCAACAGCTTCTCGACCTGCTCGACGAGCGCGCCGGGGCGAGCTTCGACGACCTGTGGACGGAGTGGATCGTGAATGACGAGCAGCAGCTGCTGATCCAGGACCGGACTGCGGCTCGCGCCGAGTACGCAGAGGTGGCCGAGGAGGCCGGGGAATGGAACCTGCCGACCGACCTGCGCTCCGCGATGGGCTCGTGGGACTTCGACCAGGCGGTGGTCGATCTCGGCCTGGCCACCGAGGTGCTCGCCGCACGGGACGAGATCGAATCAGCGGCTGATGACCTGGGCCTCACGCCGCCGGCTACGCTCCAGGCGTCGTTCGAGGGAGACGGCGGCCTCGCCAGGGCGATCGACGAAGCCGAGCTGGAGCTCGAGGTGCTGGCCGGCATCGCGAAGGCGATGGACCGCCTGGACGACGAGGAGAGCCTGCTCGAGACGGTCGGGCTACTGGGAGCCGATCCGGATGCCCGGCTTGACCGAGCGCGGGCGGAATTCGAGGCGGACCAGATGGACGACGCGGGGACGGCCGCCGCGGAGGCGCTCGCGACACGGCAGGGCGCCGATTCGGCCGGCCGGACCCGCACCGCCATCGGTGGTGGCGGGCTCGCGATCCTGACCGGCGGTGCGCTCGTCGGGATGCGGTTGCGACGCCGGCGCCGGAGCGCCGGGTCGGATATGCCCGACTGGCCGACCGACCCGCCTGCTGCGTGATGCGGCGGCCCCGGTGGAGCCGCTACGCTTGATCACCAGGTGAACCGCTCGATCCGATCCGTCCTGCTCGGCACGTTCTCGCTGCGCTTCAGCACGGGACTGACCGGCGGCCTGCTGGTCTACTACCTCGACGATCTGCCGCAGTTCGGCGGCCTCCAGGTGGACAGCACCACCGTCGGCCTGTTGACGGCCGGCTACTTCGTCGCCGAGCTGGCCCTGTCGCCGCTGTTCGGCTACCTGTCGGATCGATACGGCGCGCACCGAATCATGCAGATCGGTCCCCTGTTCGGGCTGGTGGCCGTCCTCATGACCGCGTTCGTCGTGGACCTCTGGATCCTGGGCGGCACCAGGCTGCTCGAGGGTGGGGCGGCCGCGGCGTCGATCCCGTCGATCCTCGGCTACATCGCCCTGTCGACATCCGGCGACCAGTCGACCCGTGGGCGCGCCGTCGCGCGGTTCGAGGCCGCGACGCTTGCCGGCATCGGGCTCGGGATCGTCGCCGCCGGCCCGATCTTCGATACGCTGGGCCGCGGCGGCTTCATCCTGAATGCCGGCATCTACATCGGCTCATTCGCCATCTACCGCTGGGGCGTCGCGGAGCTGCATCACGAGGCGAGCGACGACGAGCGCGCCGCGGGCTCCCACAACGTGCGACCCACGACCCTGGACCTCGGGCGCTATCTGCGCATCTTCCGCTCGTCGCACGTCTGGCTGCTGGCCCCCACCTGGATCGCGCTCAACGCCGTGCTCGGAGCGTGGGCCACACAATCGGTCTTTCAGCTTGTTCGCGAACCTCCCCCACAATTTCACGATCAGCTCCTGATGCAGGGCTTCACCCCGACCAGCGTGAGCATTGGCTTCGGGGTCGTCGGCCTGATCTTCACCGCCGGGCTGTGGTACTGGGGCAATCGGTTCAAGACGATCCGGCGCACCGGGATCATCGCCATCGGGCTGGGCGGCGCCCTGGTCATGCTGGCCGCCACCCTCGCCCTGAACCACACCGAGGCGTGGCCTCTCGCGGTGCAGATTGCACTCGCCGGGATCGCCGCGGTTGGCCTCTTCATCATGGCCGGGGCGACCCCGGCGGCACTCGGCCTGCTGGCCGACATCAGCGAGGCGCACCCCGCGGATCGGGGCGCGATCATGGGCCTGTATTCGGTATTCCTCGGGTTGGGGCAGATCGTCGGGGCGCTGGCCAGCGGCTTTGCCGGGGACTGGGCGGGGATCGATGGGCTGCTCTACGCCTCGCTCATCCTGATCGTGGTGGCCATCCTGCCGGTGCATCGGCTGCGCGCCAACGAGCACCTGGTCGGGATGCGATCGGGACACCACGAGGTGCCAGCGGCGGACGGTTGAGCGGGGCTGCGAGGGCGCCGCACGACGGTGCGTCGGCTATCCTTCACGCTCCATGCGCCTCTCCAAGCTCTTCTTCGCGTCGCTGCGCGACAACCCGGCCGACGCCGAGATGGTCTCGCACCGGCTCCTGGTGCGCGCCGGCTATATCCGGCAGCTGGGCGCCGGCATCTACTCGTTGCTCCCGCTCGGCTTCCGGGTCAGCAAGCGCATCGAGCAGGTGATCCGCGAGGAGATGGATGCGATCGGGGGACAGGAGATGGAGATGCCGGTCGTCCACCCCGCCGACCTGTGGCGGGAGTCCGGGCGGTACGCCAAGATCGGGCCGGAGCTGGTCCGCTTCAAGGACCGGGGAGGCCGCGACATGGTGCTTGCCTTCACCCACGAGGAGGTGGTCACCGACCTGCTCCGCGACCTGGTCCAGAGCTACCGCCAGCTGCCGGCCATCGTCTATCACTTCCAGACCAAGTTCCGCGACGAGCCGCGCGCGCGCGGCGGCCTGATCCGCGTCCGCGAGTTCGTGATGAAGGACTCCTACACCCTCGATCCCGATGAAGCCGCGCTCGACCGCTCCTACCAGGCGCACTACGAGGCGTACGAGAAGATCTTCCGGCGGCTCAGCCTGGAGACGGTGGTGGTGGGGGCCGATGTCGGCGTCATGGGCGGCAGCCAGGCCGAGGAGTTCATGCTCCTCAACGAGCGCGGCGAGGACACGCTCGTCATCTGCGAGTCGTGCGGCTACGCCGCCAACCAGCAGATCGCGGCCGTGGCCAAGCCCGATCCAGCCCCGGAGGAGCAGCTCCCGACCGAGGAGGTGGCGACCCCCGAGACGCCGACCATCGCGGCGCTGGCTGCTCACCTGGGCGTCGCTGAGGAGCGCACCGCCAAGGCAATCTTCTTCGTGACCGGCGACGGCCGGTTGGTGACAGCCATCGTGCGCGGCGACTTCGAGGTGAACGAGACGAAGCTGTCCAACGCGGTCAAGGCGACCGGCGGGCTGCGACCCGCGCAGGCCGAAGAGATCGCCGCGACCGGCATGCTGCCCGGCTACGCGTCACCGATCGGCGCCTCCGGCACCACGGTGGTGGTGGATGACCTGGCGGCACGCTCGCCGAACCTGGTCGCGGGTGCGAACCGGCATGGGTATCACCTCCTGAACGTCAACGTCGGGCGCGACTTCACGCCCGACCTGGTGGCCGATATCACCAACGCCCGTCCCGGCGACGCATGCCCCAATTGCGGAACGCCGGTCGTGCTGCGCCACGGCATCGAGGTCGGCAACATCTTCAAGCTCGGCACCGACTTCA
>CAZDAV010000024.1:0-10625 GCA_964503725.1 uncultured Steroidobacteraceae bacterium | reverse complement strand
GCAGCAGCTCGACCGCCGAGCGATCGATGGCGGCGGCCAGCTCGGGATAGGTCAGGTGCCCGTCGTCGGCGCCCAGCTGCAGCGGAGCGGGCGTCACCGCATCACGCAGCCGGTCCTCGGCCGACGGCTTGTGGAAGTGCAGCGAGACCGCCTCGCCGGAACGGATCGACTCCCGGTGGATCACGTCGACCAGCTCGAGCTCCGCAGCGGCGCCGGCGACCGCCACCGCCAGCAGTCGATCGAGGTCGCCGCCCGCGATCAGCACGTTGCACCAGCCGTCGGGCTTCAGCGAGCCGGCGGCCGAGCTGAGTGCGTGGCGCATGGCCGTCGCCTCCGCAGCCTCGCCTCGTCCGCCGGACGCGCCGAAGAGCGGCTCGAGCCGCAGCGTCTCGGCCGCCTCGCGCCCCAGCAGCCAGGCCGTGGCGAGGTACTCGAAGCTCATCTCGTCGACGCTGGCCGCCGGCGGCGGCGATCCCAGGACCAGGTCGACCCCGTCCGACGGCAGGTATTGGCCGACCACGGCGGGGCGGCAGCGGATCCACAGCACGTTGGCGGCACCCACCCCGCCCAGCTCGTCGAGGTCGGCGGCGAAGCGGGCCGTGCGGCGGTCGCGCCCGAGCGCCGCGATCGCCGTCCGCACATCGCGGAACGACTCCTCGAACAGGCGCCAGACATTCACCTCGCGCTGGTGGCGCGAGGCCGGCTGCCGCACGTGTCCCCCGCTGATGC
This sequence comes from uncultured Steroidobacteraceae bacterium, assembly GCA_964503725.1. GTDB lineage: Bacteria > Chloroflexota > Limnocylindria > QHBO01 > QHBO01 > CF-167. The sequence continues at coordinate 9,896 of CAZDAV010000024.1, read as the reverse complement.
GCAGCGATGCGACGCGCCCCGGGTAGCCGTTCAGACGGCTGCCGGGCAGCAGGCAGGCAGCCAGCGCCAGGCGAAAGACCGCGGCCAGGGGCGGCTCGCGGAACTCCGCGTCGATCTTGTTCGCGATCGTCTGGAGGGCGTACAGGTTGCGGGGCGTGTACAACTCGAGCAGCTCGTCCACAAGCTCCTCGTGGCCATCGAGGACCGGAAACCGATCGCGCAGCTGCTGGTAGTGCAGGCTCTGACGCACGTCGCTCGCTGGCTGTATGACAGGGTCGGGGTGGACCGTGGAGGCATATCGCGGCCGTCCCGAGCGCAGCGCGCCGGTGGGTGGGTCGGGGGGCGCGGGTGCCAGCGACGGCGGGCCACCACCCTCGCCGATCGGGGCAGCCGGATCATTCGGCAGATCGCCCGTCGGATCGTCGTCGGGCTCCGGCTCGGCGGTCAGCCCGACCGGCGCCGGCGGGAGATCGTCCTCCGCGTCGGCCGCGGGGTCACCAAGCGGGAGTCCCTCATCTGCGGACGGCGGCCGGTCGATGCCCAGCTTCGCGAGATCGACCTCGTCGATCGCCGCCACGCGCTCCTCGGGACCGCCAACCGACACGTCGCAGTTCGGACAGCGGTAGATCTTGCGGCCGGGAGCGTCCCCGTCACGCGGCCAGATGAACTGGTCGCCGACGACCGGCCGGCGACAGGCCGGGCAGCGCGTGGCGTACAGCTCCTCGAGGTGCTGGCGCAGCGGAACGTCGACGCGGCGCGAGGCGGAGAGCTGCGCGAAAGCCGCATCGAGCGCGGCCGGCTCGGGGGCGAGCAGGAAGGCCTGGGCGGCGAGCTGGGCGAACGGGCTCGGATCGGCGGCCACCACCCGCAGGCCGTGGGCGATCGCGCGGCGGGCGGTCCAGCCGGTCCCGGCCCACGGGTCGAGCACGGTGTCGCCCGCCCGGGCGAAGGAGCTCAGCTCGGCATCGACCTCGTTGTCAGCCGGCGAGGGGAAGTAGCGCTCCAGGAGCGCCAGCCCGGGGAGGCGGCGTGGAAGGACGACATGATCCAGTCGCCTCCGTTCCGCCTCGGTCAATCGGGCTCCTAGGGTTCTTCGAGCAGCTCTTCCTCGAGGTCGGGTTCTGCGGAGAATTCCGGAAGGCTGGTGTCGAGCTCCTCGACCTCCTCGGACTCCTCTTCGACCTCCTCGGACTCCTCCTCGTCATCGTAGCGGAGCGGGGTGCCCTTGATGTACGGCCTGACGTCGCCCGGACGGCCGGTGGCACTGCCCGGGAACGAGACCTTGCCCAAGTTCGAGGGGTCGGCAAATACCTCGTGAATGATGACTCGCACCTCGTCGCGGTCGACGGTGGTGATGGCGGCCTCGTAGCGATTGCCGCTCTTCATCAGCTTCGCCAGTCGCGATCCGACGCGCGGCTCCACCTGGCCGATCTCGATCTCCCCCACCCTCGCCACCAGCAGCTCGGAGTCGAGCGTCAGCTCGATGGCGTCACCCGGCGAGAGCGGAGCGAGCTCGCGGGCCGGCAGCAGGTTGATCAGCCGCGCGTGCCCGGTCTTGCCCATCTCCTCGATGAAGTGCGCCGCGGATGCCTTCTCGAGCTTCTCGTCGCTGACCGCCGGGGCCGCACCGGTGGCGATGACCTGCAGTCGGCCGACGTTTCGCTCGGCGATTCGGTTCGTGGCATCTCGGGCAAGGGCCTGCTGATACGCCTCCAGCGCCTCGGCATGCTGCCCCCGCTCGGCGAGCGCCTTGCCCAGCCGGTTGTAGGCGTCGATGTCGCCGCCCATCTCCAGGATCTCGCGGTTGGTGGCGACCGCCGCCTCCCATTCACCTCGTGTCGCCTGTCCAATGGCGACATCGGTGAGGTGGCGCCGCTGCCGGTTGGTGGTCTCCGTCTCTCCGAGCGTCATCGTCTCCCCAGGCTCTCCGTGAGGCGGTCCACATGCACGAAATGCCCGTCAGACGGGCTCACCCCGTCGAAGGGCGCCCTTTTGTAGCAGAGCCCGAGGGGGGTGTCAACGCGAGTTACGCAACGCGGAGCAGGAGGGCCACCAACAGTCCGAGCAGCGCCAGGCTGCCGAACTCGATCGCCACTGCCCGGGCGCCGGCCCCGCTGTCGAGCGCCTCGGCGGCCCCGGTCCAGGCATGGAAGCCGAGCGCCAGGACGGCCGAGCCGACCACCCCGGGCAGATGCAGCAGGGCGAGGCCGACCGCCAGCTGCCCGATCGCGAGCAGGTGCAGCACGGCCTGTCCCACCGCATCCACGCCGAAGTGCCCGCGCAGCTCGGCGGCGCGCAGCGCCGGGATCGCCGCCGCGATCACTACCAGGATCACGGTCGGGGGCCAGGTGGCGGTCGGGAAGGTCGCGGCGAATCCTGCGGCCGCTGCGAAGACGATCCCCACCATGGTCAGGTCGACGGTGAGCCGCGGCGAGCGTCCCGAGGGCAGCCGCAGCTCGAACCAGATCACGCCGAAGAGGAGCAGGGCGACCACGGGGACGGCCGCCACCTGGGCGACCGGGGCGAGCACCTTGCCCAGCAGCGTGGCTGCAACGCCGGCGACGGCCAGGGTTGCATAGCGCGCGAAGCCATAGCGCACATCGACCGTGCCGATGATCCAGACCGCCCCGATGCCACCGAGCGCCAGCTGCGCGGCGACGGCCACGGCGAACCAGAAGGGCGTCGCGAACCAGCCGTAGACGGCCAGGAGGGTGAGCAGCACGGCCAGCACAATCGCCTCCGGCCGCTCGATCCGACGAACGGCGGCAGCCCAGACACCACGGCCGGCTCCGGTCGCCGTCAACGCACCAGCTCCATCAGCCCGGCGGCTGAACGTGTGCCGATGATCTGGTCGGCCGTCAGCCACGCCCGGCGTGCCGTCGAAACGGCATACCCCAGCTGCTCCAGCTCCTCCGTGCGATGCGCGTCGCTGGCCAGCGTCAGGCGCACGCCGGCCTGCCCGGCGGCGCGGGCAAGCGCATCGTCCAGGTCGAGGCGCGGGCTGCCGTTAAGCTCCAGCGCGGTCCCAGTGCGCGCCGCGGCCTCGAAGACGCGGGGCCAGTCGAGCGCGATCGGGTCACGACGGTTCACGATCCTCCCCGTCGGGTGCGCGATGGCGTCGACATGCTCGTTCTCGATCGCCGCCAGGGTGCGGCGCGTCAGCTGCTCGGTCGACTGCCCGCGGGCGGTGTGAACGCTGGCGATGACCAGGTCGAAGCCGGCCAGCAGGTCATCGGGATAGTCCAGGGCGCCGTCCGCGCGGATCTCCATCTCCGTCCCATGCAGGATCCGGAACGGCGCCAGGCGCTCGTTCAGGCGCGCCAGCTCTGCCCGTTGCTCATTGATGCGCTCAGGCGACAGCCCGCGGGTGATGCCGAGCGACGGGGAGTGATCGGTCAGCACGATCCATTCATGACCGTGGGCGCGGGCAGCGAGGGCCATCGCCTCGATCGAGTCGACACCATCGGTCCAGTCGGAGTGCACATGGGTGTCGCCGTGCAGGTCCGCGGCGGTGACGAGCGTGGGGAGCGTGCCCGCCAGCGCCGCTGCGATCTCGCCGGCATCCTCGCGCAGCTCCGGGGCGATCCACGGCAGTCCCAGGCGCTCGTAGACCGCGTCCTCGGTCGCGATCGGCTGCAGCTCGCCGCTCTCCACCACCCTGAATCCCTTCTCGGAGAGCGACAGGCCGCACTCGAGGGCCATGCCGCGCAGGGCCACGTTGTGATCCCGACTCCCGGTGAAGTGAACGAGGTGGCTGCCCCACGCCGAGGGTTGGCAGACCATCAGATCGACCTGCGGCCCCGCTGTCAGCACGATGCTCGACTTGTCGGTGCCTGCGCTCAGGATTCGCTCAACGTCGGGGAGCGTGTCGAGCGCGGCGATGAGGGCCGCCGGGTCGTCGGTCGCCGCCAGCAGGTCGAGATCCCCGATCGTCGCCTTCCGCCGCCGCAGCGAACCGGCCGGCTCGAGAGAGCGCACGCCGGACACGTCTCGCAGGCGCGCCATCAATCCCTGCATGAGGGCGTCGGCGTCGTGCAGCAGCAGGCGTCGACCTTGCTCCGCCAGGCGTGCCATCCCGGCCAGGATCTTCTCCTCGGTCCGGGCCGAGAGGCCCTTCAGACCGCGCAGCGCACCTTCCTCGGCCGCGGCGCGCAGGCCGTCCACGCTGTCGATGCCGAGCTCCTCGTGCAGCTGCCTGACGGTCCGCGGCCCGACCCCGGGGATCTTCAGCATCTCGAGCAGCCCGCTCGGAACCTGGGCGCGCAGTCGCTCGTGGTATCCGAGCTGCCCGGTGGTGGCCAGCTCCCCCAGCTTCGCGCTGAGCGCCGGCCCGGCGCCGGGAATCTTCGGCGGAGACTCCCCCTGGAGCAGGGCGGCGACATCGTCCGGCCAGCGTTCCACCGCGTCCGCCACGCGCCGATAAGCGACCGACTTGTAGACGAGCTCGCCGGAGATCTCAAGCATGTCGGCGATCTCGTTGAAGACGCGGGCCATCTCCGTGTTGCTGATCACGGCCTGCTCGGATCGCCTCGCGGTGCGCGGTCGGGGCATGCCGGCCATTCTACGGGCACGAAAAAGCGGCCCAGCCCCCGGTCGGGGCGGGCCGCGTCGATGCGTGCGGTGCCTAGCGCTTCGTGATGCGGAGCATCCGAAGCAGGGTGCTGCCGAAGGTCCGGCCTCGCTTCGCGCGGATCACGTCCGTCGAGAAACGGCGCTGGCGCGCCTCGTACAGCATCTCGTCCTGCTTCAGCGCGGCGAGCAGACCGAGATAGGTTGCTCCTCGGCTCATGATGAATTCCTCCTGGGCAGTTACAGATTCCGGGACGGCAGCGAGTCGATCGAGGGCCGGCTGTCGGCTCCCCATCGCAGTGCGGCGAGGTCAAAGATCACCAGCAACGCGACGATCACAATCAGACCAAACATCTTTGCCTCCCGGACGACGTCCTGTAACTTGTGAATGATGATTGAACGGTTACAGGTGCTACTGTACGCCGGGCGAAGTAACTTGTCAAGCCCTGTACAATGGTTACATGATGTCGCAGACCCAGTCCGTTCTCCCCGAGCCCGACCGGGCCGAGGAGCTCTTCATCTCGTTCGGCAACACGCTTGAATTCAGTCACGGACGGCCGGAGGAGCACCTGCCCGATGCGCTGGCGCTGCTCGCCTGGCTCCGCGAGCGAAAGCTGATCAGCGGCCGCGGCCTCGCCGCCGAGGCGGGGCGGCTGCGCCGCGATGGGGAGGAGGCGAATCGTCGCCTCGAGCGCTTCCGGCACCTGCGCGAGCTGGTGCACGCTATCGCCGCCGAGACCAACGAGCGCGGCCACCCCACGCACGATCAGGTGCGACTGCTGAACCACATCCTGCGCCACGGCCTCCACTACCACCAGCTGGAGATGGATCCCGAAAGTACGCGCTATGCCTTCGCGCAGGTTGGCGATCGACTCGACCAGGCGAGAGCGACCATCGCCTCGTCCCTCGCCCAGTTCCTGGCCGATGATGCCCCTTCCCGGCTGCGGGTCTGCGCCAACGAGGGTTGCCGCTACCTGTTCATCGATCGATCGCCAACCGGTCGGCGGCGCTGGTGCGACATGCGCACCTGCGGCAACCAGGCCAAGGTCGCTCGCCATCGGGCGCGGGCACGGGTGCATCTCGATGAGGGGTTCCCCGCGCCGCCGGCATCGGTCTAGAATTCGCACCGGCTCGGTCGGCAGGTCCGCCGACGAGTCGCGGAAGTCACAACGAGGCGAAGCACGATCCAACGTGGACGCTGGTTCCGGTAGTCGAATCTGTGTGCGCTCGTGGCCGAGGGCCACGGTGAGGGTCGCCGCCTAGCGCCAAGCTCGATGCGTCGAGCCCCTCGCCACCCTTGGAGGCCACCCGCGCGCGTCATCCCATCCGACGCGAGAGCGAGGTGGTCGTTTTCATGCTCTTCCTCAGCCAGCTGGTCGGCCGACCGGTCCGCGATCGGGATGGCGACGTATTCGGCAAGGTCCGTGATCTGATCGTCGCGCTCGGTGAGCGGTATCCGCCGGTCACCGGGCTCGTCGTCCGCGTCGCCGGCGGTCGCGAGATCTTTCTGCCCTGGACCGATGTCGAGGAGATCGACGTCGGCAGCGCCCGCCTGCGCACGACGCGCATCGACATCGCCACCTTCCGCCAGCGGCCGAACGAGATCCGCCTCTGGCTCGACCTGCTCGACAAGCAGATCGTCGACGTCGAGGGCCGCAAGATCGTGCGCGTCAACGACATCCAGCTCGCCCCCGTCGAAGGCCACCTTCGCCTCGTCGCCGTCGACGTGGGGCTGGCCGGCATCCTGCGCCGGCTGGGCCTCTCGGGGGCCGGCGAGCGACTCGCCCGAATCCTGCGCCTCGAGGCGGAGAACTACATCGAGTGGGAGGACGTGGACCCTGTCGAGTCGAGCGTGTCGAGCCTCAAGCTGCGCGTCCCGCACCAGGCCCTGGCCACCCTGCACCCGGCCGATGTGGCCCACATCGTGGAGCAGCTGGCGCCCCGCGATCGGGCCGGCATCCTGGCGGCCCTCGACGACGAGCGCGCCGCCGACGTCCTCGAGGAGCTGGCCGCCGACGACCAGGTCGACATCCTGGAGGCGCTGCCCCCGGAGAAGGCGGCCGACATCCTTGAGGAGATGGGGCCCGACGAGGCAGCTGACCTGGTCGCCGACCTGTCGGAGGCGCGACAGGAGGAGCTGCTCGGCCTGATGGAGCCTGACGAGGCATCCGACGTGCGCGAGCTGCTCGCCTACGGCGAGGAGACCGCCGGCGGTCTGATGACCACCGACTTCATCACCGTCACCCCCGACACCAGCGCGGAGCAGGTGATCGAGCGCATGCGCGAGCTGCACCCCGATGCCGACCAGGTCTACTACCTGTACGTCACCGATGACGACGGGGCCCTGGTCGGGACGATCACGCTGCGCAGCCTGCTCGTTGCCAGGCCGGAAACGCCGGTGCGCGAGTTCATGCGCGCCGACCCGATCAGCGTGGCGGTCGACCTCGATGCCGAGCAGGTCGGCGCGGCGATCGCGCGCTACAACCTGCTGGCCCTGCCGGTCGTCGACGCCGATGGCCGAATGCAGGGCATCGTGACCGTCGACGACGCCCTCGAGCGTGCGCTCGGCGAGGGGTGGCGCAGGCGCCTCCCGGAGATCTACGAGCCGGCCGAGGAGCGGTAGCGAGGTGACCCGCCGACTGGCACTCCCCCGCCCGATCCGGCGCGCGCAGCGCTCGCTCCGCGAGCGGCTGCCGAACTTCCGCGTCCATCGCACCGGCCTGCTTGCCTTCCTGGGAGTGATGGGACCCGGGCTGATCGCCGGCCTGGCCGGCAACGACGCGGGCGGGATCGCCACCTACAGCGTCCTGGGCGCGGAGACCGGCCTGTCGCTGCTCTGGATCCTGCCGATCACGACCATCCTGCTGGTGGTGGTGCTGGAGATGGCCGCGCGCATGGGCGCCATCTCCGGGCAAGGGCTCGGCGACCTGATCCGTGACGACTTCGGGATCCGCTGGACCCTCTTCGCGATGGTCGTGCTGCTGATCGCCAACGGGGCGAACATCGTGGCCGAGTTCGCCGGCGCGGCCGCTGCCCTCGAGATCTTCGGCATCCCGCGCTTCGCCACCGTGCCGGTCGTGGCTGCGGGGATCTGGGCGCTCGTGGTGTTCGCCAGCTATCGCGTCGTGGAGCGCGTCTTCCTGTCGGTCTCCGTCGTCTTCCTGGCCTACGTGGTCAGCGCCTTCGTGGCCGGGCCGGACTGGGGGCAGGTCGCCGTCGCGCTGGTCACCCCATCGATCGACCTCGCTCCGAACGCCCTGCTGCTGATGGTGGCGGTCGTGGGCACCACGGTCACCCCGTACATGTTCTTCTACCTCCAGAGCTCCGTCGCCGACAAGGGGCTCGGCCCGGAGGAGCTGCCGCTGGAGCGCGCGGATGCGGTGCTCGGGGCGATCTGGACCAACGCCATCGCCCTCTTCATCGTGGTCGTCACCGCCGTCACCATCTACGGCAGCGGCATCGTCATCTCCTCGGCCGACCAGGCGGCTCGCGCGCTGGCACCGGTCGCCGGCGACCTGGCCGAGGGGCTGTTCGCGTTCGGGCTGTTCGGGGCGTCGGTGCTGGCCGCCACGGTCATGCCGCTGACCACCGCCTACACCGTGTGCGAGTCGTTCGGCTGGGAGTCCGGCGTGTCGCGCAAGTTCCGCGAGGCGCCCGCCTTCATGGGCCTGTACACCGCCCTCATCGTCATCGGCGCCGTCGTTGTGCTCATCCCGGGCCTGCCTCTGATCGGCGTGATCCTGGTCAGCCAGAACCTGAACGGAATCCTGCTGCCGATCATCCTGGTCTTCATGCTGCGCCTGGTGAACAACCCGCGGATCATGGGGCGACACACCAATCCGCGCTGGCTGAACATCCTGGCCTGGGGCCTCACCGGCCTCGTTGTGCTGCTCACCGCCGTGCTCTTCGGCTCGACCCTTGCCGGCTGGCTGGGCTGACGCTAGCCCGATGGGCCCAAGCGAGCGTACGCACTGGCAGCTGGACACTCCCCTGACGCCCGAGGCCGTGGTGCACGCGCTGGTGGACTTTTCGCCGCGACGGCAGGTGATCTGGAAGGAGACCTGCGATCCCGCCGTGTATCGAGTGCATGAGGTGGGCGACACCTGGGCCGATGTGACGGAGGGGATCCGCGGGGCCTGGAGCCGTGAGCGCTATAACTGGTCCGATCCTGGCGTCGTCACGCTGACCCAGCTGGACAGCAATATCGCTGAGCCGGTCGGCACCATCCGGTACACGATCGCGCGTCGAGATGGCGGCGCGAGGATCGTGTGCGAGCGCTACCGCCGCTTCCGTGGACTGAATGGCCGGGTGCGCGGCACCTTCATGGTCCTGTTCGGGCCGCGGATCCTTCGCTGGCAGTTCCGGCTGGCGCTCGAGCGGGTGCGCCGATCCGCCTAGGCGCCGATTGGGTGCCAGACCGTCTTCGTCTCGGTGAACTCACCGATCAGGTACGGCGACTGGGCGCGCGGGTGGAGCCAGTCGACGCGATCTGCGCCGCCGTCGGGCGGGCGCACGAGCCGCTTCACGTTCTCGGTCGCGAGCTCCTCGACCGCCACGCCCTGCGCCGGATCGAGCCCGTAGGCATCGAGGGCGTTGACGTCCATGTGCCCGGCGAGGTGCGTCACCAGCTCGCGGCGCAGCCCGGTGATGAGATTCACGACGCCGCCCGGAACGTCGGAGGTGGCCAGCACCTCGGTCAGCGTCACCGCCGGCAGCGGGCGCGACTCCGAGGCCAACACCACCGCGCAATTGCCGGACACGATCACCGGGGCCAGGCGGCTGACCAGCCCGAGCAGGCTCGATCCCTCGGGAGCGATGACGCCCACCACGCCGGTCGGCTCCGGCACGCTGAAGTTGAAGTAGCTGCCCGCCACCTGGTTCACGGTCCCGTTCATCTGGCTGAACTTGTCGGCCCAGCCGGCGTACCAGACCCAGCGGTCGATGGCCGCATCCACCAGCCTCGTGGCGCGCCGCCGGCCGTGCCCTTCGGCAGCCATGACCTCGCCGATGAACTGGTCGCGCCGCCCCTCGAGGAGCTCCGCGATGCGGTAGAGCACCTGGCCCCGGTTGAAGGCGGTCCGGCCCGACCAGTCAGGCAGTGCCCGGCGCGCGGCACGCACCGCGTCGCGGATGTCCTTCCGCGTGGCGCGGCATGCATTCGCGAGTGGCTCGCCCCGGGCCCCGAATATCTCGTAAGCGCGTCCCGACTCGGTGCGCGGGAACTCTCCGCCGATGTACAGCTTGTAGGTCTTGCGCACCCCGAGCCGATCGGACCCGGCCGACCCGTTGGTGGTGGCCAGCGCGCGCTGGGCGCGCCGTTTCGTGGC
>CAZDAV010000023.1:0-10739 GCA_964503725.1 uncultured Steroidobacteraceae bacterium | reverse complement strand
TTCCGAGCGACGCGGCGCACACCGCGCCAGAGGAGAAGACCGATCCCATGACGATGACCGAATCGACGCCGCAGACGGCCCCACCGGCTGCCCCCGCACCCTCCACTGAGCTGCTGGTCAGCATGACCGAGGCGGCCGCCGTCAAGGTGCAGGAGCTGCGCTCGCGCGAAGGCAAGGCCGATGCGGCCCTGCGCCTCTTCGTGAAGAGCGGCGGATGCTCGGGCTACAGCTACGGTCTCGCCTTCGACGACAAGATCGCCGAGGACGACCGCGTCGAGGACCACGCCGGCGTGCCGATCGTGATCGACGCCTTCAGCGCCCAGCACGTGGCCGGCGCCGAGATCGACTACGTCGACTCGCTGATGGGCTCCGGCTTCGCGATCAACAACCCCAACGCGGTGAGCAGCTGCTCCTGCGGCTCCTCCTTCAACACCGATGGCTCCCCCGCCAAGGCAGGCGGCTGCCACTAGTCCCCTTATTCGTCTTCCACCCCCGAAGCCCCGGCCCACCCCCGGGGCTTCTTCGTGCCCGGGCGCCGCTTACCACGCATAGTGGTTCATCGGCACCTGAGCTACAGGATTCGGCCAGTTGGAGCCGCATGAGCGACCCAGACGCGTCAGGGCACCACTCACGGTAGTAGGGCGACGCGCCATGGCCATCTCACGCGTCGATGAACCACCATACGTGGTACCGGCGCCGAAATCTCGGTGGGCTAGGGGGTCGCCGCGAGCGCCCAGATCTGGCGCGCACCGGTCACGCCCTTCAGCTCGTGAGAGCCGCGGTCCTCGAAGCGCAGATCCGAGTCCGCCACCAGCTCGTGGGTCGTGCCCGAGACCAGCACCTCGCCCGCGGCAGCCAGGCCAGTCACCCGGCTGACGATGTGCACCGCCACGCCCCGGATGTTGTCGGGGATCAGCTCCACCTCGCCGGTGTGCACGCCGCAGCGCAGCTGCACGCCGAGGTCCGCGGCGGCCTCGCTGATCGCGGCCCCAGAGCGGACGGCGCGCTCGGCGCCGTCGAACATCGCGATCAGTCCGTCGCCGGTGTTGGCGGCGAGCTTGCCGCGGAATTTGTCGATCTGGCGGCGGCTCTCCGCGTTCAGAGCGCCCAGCATCGTGCGCCACACGGCCGGGCCGACCCTCTCAGCAGTCGCGGTCGAATCGACGATGTCGGTGCAGACCAGCGTGGCCAGGATCCGCTCGCTGCGCCCCGCGGCGGGGAGCGCAAAGGTGCGCATCCCGGCGAAGTCGTACTGGACCACCGGCTCGTCACCCACCACCCACGCGTCGTGACCGGGCAGGATCTCGAACAGCATCCCCGGGCTCACCTCCATCTCCAGGCCCTCGGGGGTGACGTAGTGCAGGGTCCCCTCCATCATCAGGCCCAGGTGGTGGTACTCGCACCAGTCGGTCCCGGCGATCGGCTTGACATCCTTCGACCATTTCCAGCCGGGCTCGAAGGTGATGCGGCCGACCACGAAGTCGCCCAGGTTCCAGATATCGGTCTGGCCGTTGGGAATTGTCCGCGTCTCGTCCGGCAGGTCGAGCGACTTGCGCTGCATGGTTCCCATCGGCTACTCGCCTGACCCGTCGTCTTCGAAGGCCGGTGCGCCGGCGGCGACCGACTGGCCCTCCGCCCCACCCAGCGCCACCGGCAGGGCGCGGGGCAGGTCCGGGGCGGTGACCCATCGGTCGACCAACGAGCGGGTGCCGGCGATCCCGAGCCGGTCGAAGAGAATCCCGAACTTCGCGCGCAGGTTCGCGCCAATCTCGGCCTCGGCCTCGGCCGGCAGGTCCCAGAGCGCGCGCTTGAACGGCCCGATCGCCTTCTTGCGGGTCTTGTACAGGAACTGCTCGTCGGTCTCATCGGCCTTGCGCTCGTCGGCGCAGTTGGCCGGGCACCAGGCCATCATCTCGGCGCGCAGGTCGGCCGGCAGGCCGCCGTCGTCGTACAGGATGTTCTGGAAGCCGGTCGCCAGGTGGATCTCGGCGGTGCCGTTGGTCGGGAAGTGGTGGAACGCCTCCTCCGGGAGGGTGCTGGCGCCATGCTGCACGCAGCCGGCCAGCCCGTACTCGTCGCGCGCCACGGTCGAGAGGCGTCCCATGGTGTCGAAATCGATGCTGACCTGGGCCACGCTGCCGTCTGGCAGCACAACTCCGCCGTGGCTGGTGCCGGTCTGGATGCTCACCTTGCTGACCCCCGGCAGCCCCGAGCCGTGGAGCATGCCGAAATAGCGGTCCAGGTAGGCGCGCAGCTCCTCCTCGGTGGAGTTGACCTTCCCCACCTCGCCGATCTCGCCGCCGATGCTGACCGTCACGGCGTCCGGCTCGATGGAGCGGATCAGCGCGGTCAGCTCGACGGTGTTCACGGCGTTCACGTGCTGCTGCTCGGCGACCGTCGGCAGGCTGAGGTCCACCAGCGTGCTGCTATCGATGTCGATGTTGCAGAAGCCGGCCGCCACCGCCTCGCTGGTGAGCTGCTTGAGGCCGCTCATCTCCTCGCCCGGATCGGCTGCCCACTTGGTGGCGTTGAACTGGAAGTGGTCCCCCTGCAGGAAGACGGGCCCGAGCCAGCCCGATCGGATGGCGGCAGCCAGGATGACCGCGGTGTACTCGGCCGGGCGCTGGTCGGTGTAGGCCATCTCCGACTTGGCGATCTCGAAGATGACGGCGCCCGCGTCGCGCTCCATGGCGGCGGCGAATGCCTGGCGCGCGGTCAGGTAGGCGGCGGCGCGCACGTTGATGGCCGGCACCGTGAACTGCGTCGGTGAGTACTCGCCCCGGCCGCGGGCCAGGTACAGGTCGTGGATGCTGGCCGATCCGCAGCCGAGCGCCTGCGAGGCGCTCCAGATCAGCCAGCGGGCGGCCTCGCGCAGGCCCTCATCGGCATTGAAGACGGCGTCGTGCACCAGGCGGTCGATCGCCTCGACCCGAAAGCGCGGGGCATCGGTGACGTCCAGGCGTGAGCCGACGATGCGCGCCGTGCCGTCCAGGCCCGCGAGGAGCGCATCGGCATCGGGTTTGGTCACACGGCCATGCTAGCGGAGCGCCGAAACGAGGGTGAATGCCAGCAGAGGCGCCACCGGCAGGCCCACCACGGCGGCCAGCAGATACCAGTCACGCGCCGCCCGCGGATCCGCCACGCCGCGGCGCTGGAGGCCGCTGCTCCAGGCCAGGACAGCCGTGAGGCCGACCACGTAGAGGGCGGCACCCAGGCCGAGCACGGTCAGCCCGAAGGGCCGCACGCGGTCGCAGTCGCCGAAGGCGAGCGGACCACCGGGAGGACAGGTGGCGGCCAGCTCAACGGCGACGAGGGCAGCAGCGCCGGCCAAGACCAGGAGCGACCAGCCGAGATGGGCGAGCAGCGGCCGGGAGATGCGCGTGGGTGGCTAGCCCCCGGCCGACCAGGCGGCGCTGGCCGCCGCAGCCGCCTCGGCCTCGCGGCGGCTGATGCGCCGGTACTCGAGCCACAGGTAGGCGAGCCCCATCGCGCCCCCGCCAGCCGCGATGGCCCCCAGCGCCAGCGAGGTGAGGGTGAAGAGCGGCGGGATCAGGCTGCCGCCGGCCAGGTTGAAGAGCATGAACGGGATGATCAGCAGCACAGTGGCCACGTACTGGAGGAAGTCCAGGTAGCGGATCAGCGACCAGGCAAGGCCGCGCCGGCCGCGGGCCGCCTGGGTCCACAGCGCCAGGATCAGGAGGAGGGCGAAGGTCGGCCCGCCGATCAGCACCACGGCCACCAGGAAGCCGACATCCTCGCTGAAGCCCAGGTACAGGGTGGTGATGGTGTTCGCGTAGTTGGGGATGTAGCCGAGCACGAAGTAGACGAACAGGAAGAGCGGCACGCCCTTCAGCAGCGCCACCAGCCAGGTCTCCTGGCCGAAGAGCAGCCAGTTCATGAAGTCGTCGATCTCGCGCGCCGCGCGGGAGATGAAATCCCGGCGGGGCGGGACGGAATAGACGCTGCTCATGAGTTGCTCACTGCTTCTGGTCCAGCAGGAAGGTGATCAGGGCCTGCATGGCGGACGGGCTGATGGTGCCCTCCGGATGGACCGGCATGCCGGTGGGGGTGCCGTCGTTGTAGTTGACCGCCGAGTCGCGGATCCAGCGCTCCAGGAAGGCGCGGGCATCTGCCGCATAGTCGGCCTGCAGCTCCGCGAGCCCGGTGATCGGCCTCGGCAGGTCGGTGACGGGCTCGTTGCCGATGTTCTGCAGGCTGGGGTAGATCACCGTCCCGTCCGAGTCGATCACGCCGGCCAGGTCCGCGGCGTGGCAGGAGCCGCAGCCCTTGTCGGTGTAGACCTGTTGCCCCGCCTCGACAGTGTCCGGTATCTCCTCCACCGGCAGCTCTGCCGTCTCGAGCACCCAGGTCTCGACCAGGGCGGTGAGTGCGTCGATCTGGTGGATGGTCAAACCCGCGCCGATCTCGGTGCTCCAGGCAGGCATCGGCGAGTTCACGTCACCGGAGACGACCACGCCGCCGAATCGGATCACCAGGTTGACGTAATCGGGCGGGTCGCCCGGCTTGCGGATCTCCGTGAACGAGCCTCCGGCCTGCGCCTTGAGCTTCTCGAAGATGCTGATCGAGTGCAGGTTGGGCGCCAGCCTCCCCGTATCGCCGACCTCGCCGCCGCGGCCATCAGGGCCGTGGCACCGGGCGCAGTCGGCGGTGTTCTCGTTGTCCGCGGTCGGCGGCCCGAACATCTCCTGCCCGTACGCCAGCAGCTCCTCGACCTGCGTGTCGAAGGTCGCCTGGCGGCGGGCGGTATCGGTCAGCCAGTAGAAGGCGGTGAAGAGGGCCATGGCCATCATCAGCACCACGCCCAGGGTCTTGATGCGCATCGCTCAGGCCGCGCAGTGGGGGATGTCTTCGGTGCGCCGCGAGTCGAATGTGTCGGTGCCGATGGGTGGCCCCGACACGATGGCGCTGGTGTCGATCACATAGATGCCGTCCTCCACGCTGACGGCAAAGCTGTCCATGCCGCGGGGGGCCGGGCCGGCCCGCTTCTCGCCCAGGATGGTGTACTTGCTGCCGTGGCACAGGCACTCGAACCACTTGCTGGATTCGCACAGCGCCGGGATCTGGCAGCCCAGGTGCGGGCACTTGCGGTAGAGGGCCACCACCTCCGTTCCGGGGTCGACCACCGGCTCGCCGCTGCCGTCGACGAACGCCTTGGCGGCCGGCACGTTGACGAAGAAGACCTTCGCCTTGCCGATGGCGAACGGCGCGCCGTTCGTCCAGGCCGGCAGTGCACCGGCGATGTCGCTGGCGCTGCCGATGCTGAACGTGCCACCCAGCCCGCTCCGCACGTTCGGCCACAGGAAGTTGACGGTGCCGGCCAGGAATTCGAGCGACAGGATGCCGATCCCCACCGCCAGGACCCGGCGCAGGAAGGTGCGCCGGCTCATCTCGCCGACGGGGCGTCCGGGCACTTCGCCGTAGGTCGGCAGATGGGTCATAGCGTGAAGAAGAGGCCGTCCCACGGCCAGACCCAGTTCCAGCCGGGGCCGCGGAAGAACGAGCCGATGAAGGTGATGATCAGCCCGCCGACCATGATGCACATGAAGAAGACCCAGGCCGTCTTTCGGTCGCGGGCCGCCTTGTATGGCGAGCGGTCGATGTACGGGATGATCGCCAGGCCGACCAGGTAGAGGGTCGGCAGCAGCACGCCCCCGACCGTCGCGTTGAAGTACGAGAGCAGCTCCTGCAGACCCAGGAAGTACCACGGCGCCTTGGCGACGTGCGGCGTCACCCCGGCATTCGCCATCTCCTCCAGGGGAGCCTGGATGAAGACCGATGCGACCACCAGCAGCACGCTGATCAGGAGCGCCATCAGGAACTCGGCGCGCAGCAGATGCGGCCAGGTCAGCACCGTCTCGTCAGGCCGCTTGTCGACCCGCACCATCGACTCCTGCTTGACGTAGGCAAGCAGGCGGAAGCGCTCCGTGCCCGGCACGCCCGGCGGACCGGGCAGCTTGGGACCCCCGCCGCGCTCGACGGCCGGCAGGGACGGCGCCTGGGTCGGCGCGTTCTTGTCGGCGGTGGCGTTCGGCCGCTTCTCGATGGTCATCGGTCCAGCTCGCTCATACCGGCCCGGAGATCCCGCCGTCCTTCCGGATCCGCCAGAAGTGGACGACCATGAGGACGGCGATGATCAGGGGGAAGGCGATGACATGCATGACGTAGAAGCGGATGAGGGTCCCCTGGCCGACATCCACCCCGCCGAGCAGGAGAAAGCTGGACTCACGGCTGAGGAGCGGCGCATAGGTCGCCATCTGGCTGCCGACCGTGATCGCCCAGAAGGCGATCTGGTCCCAGGGGAGCAGGTAGCCGGTGAAGCTGAGCCACAGCGTGCAGAAGAGCATGATCACGCCGATCACCCAGTTGAACTCGCGCGGCGGCTTGTAGGCGCCGTGGTAGAAGACCCGGATCATGTGCAGGAAGACCGTCAGCACCATCAGGTGCGCGCCCCAGCGGTGCATGTTGCGCACGAAGTCGCCGAAGGCGACCGAGTTGCCGATCGACTGGATGTCCTGGTAGGCACGGGTGATCGACGGCACGTAGAAGAACATCAGGTAGACGCCGGTCACGGTCAACACCAGGAACAGGAAGAAGCTGACGCCGCCCAGGCAGAAGGTGTAGGTGTAGCGCACGGCGTGCTGCTTGACCCGCACCGGGTGCAGGTGCAGGAAGACGTTGTTCATCACCGCCAGGGCGCGGGTGCGGCTGGTCGACGGGTAGGGCTGACGGAAAAGGCTGCGCCAGACCGATGACTCCCTGACCACCCGGAGCAGGTCGCCCGGACCGGGGAGGTTCACCGATGCACCGCCGGACCGGCCTCCTGGCCGATCTGTCCCAGGTAGTTGTCCTTGTAGCTCTCCAAGAGCACCTTCCCGTCAGGCGTGAACCGCTCCAGCTCAAGGCGGTCCATGGTGATGCAGTTGGTCGGGCACCGTTCGACGCAGAGGTTGCAGCGGATGCAACGCTCCTCGTCGATGATCATCGCGATCCCCCGCGGCCACGACTGGAAGAGGTCGATCTCCGGGTCGTCGCCGCCCACTGCCGCCTTGTCGATCATGTAGATCACGCCTTCGGGACAGACATCGGCGCAGAGCCCACACAGGATACAGCGGGGGCCGTCGATGTTGATGTTGTGGTTGCACTGAAGGCAACGCGACCCCTCCGCGATGGCGCTGCTGGTGTCATAGCCGACCTCCACCAGGCTGGTGAAGTCGCGGCGCAGCTCCGGCGGCGCCATCGGAATGTGCTGGCGCTCGATCGCCTCGTACTTGTCCGGCATGTCGTGCTCGAGCGCCTGGGTGATCACCGCGCGGTTGATGACCGGCAACTCCGCCAGCTCCTCACCCCGCACGCCGAGCAGCCAGCGATCCACCGCCCGCGCCGTGCGCCGGCCGCGTCCCGCCGCCTCGATGATCGTGGCAGGCCCCGTCACGAAGTCGCCGCAGGCGAAGATGCCGGCGACGTTCGTCTCGAACGTGTCCGGCTGCGCGACGACGTTGCCGCGGCTCAGCTCGAACTGGAGCGCGTTGTACTTCTTGCCGTCGGGACCAACCGGGGTGGTGCCGTTCAGCGGCGGGGTGCGCCAGGACGAGACCGAGCCGCCGGGCACGAATTCGCGCGTATCGGTCACGCCCAGGTGGCGGTTCAGCTTGGCGCCGTACTCCCCCAGCACGTTGTTGTCGGACGCCTGGCTGGTGCACGGGATGACCATGTCGCAGGGGATCGTGAATTCGCTGCCGGGGATCGGCTCCGGGCTGCGACGGCCGCTGGCGTCTGGCGGGCCGAGGCCAGTGCGCTGGAAGGTGATGCCGGCCACCTTGCCATCCTTCTCGAGGATCGCGACCGGCGAGGAGAAGAACTCGAAGCTGACCCCCTCGAAGCGGGTCTCGTGCTGCTCCTCCTCGTCGACCACCATCTCCTCCGGGCCGCGCCGGTAGGCGATGGTCGAGGTCTTGGCGCCGATCCGGAGCGCGGTGCGCGACGAGTCCATGGCGGTGTAGCCGCCGCCCACCACGACGACGTGGTCGCCGACCCACTGCTCCTCGCCAAGGTTGGCGCGCTTCAGGAAGTCGACGCCGTAGATGACGCCGTCGAGCTCCTCGCCGGGGATGTTCATGGCGACCGGGTACATGCAGCCGGCCGAGACGACGACCGCGTCATGGCGCTCGCGCAGCTGGTCGAGCGTGATGTCGCGCCCCACCTCGACGTTGTAGTGGAACTCGACGCCGTGCTTGGCGACCCAGTTGACGTCCAGCTCGATCACGTCCCTTGGGAGCCGGAATGCCGGGACGCCAATCAGGCAGGTGCCACCGCCCGACGACAGGGCCTCGTAGACGTGGACCTCGTGGCCGTAGGAAGCCAGCTCCTTGGCGACGGTCAGGCCGGCGGGTCCGGCGCCGATGACGCCGACGCTCTTGCCGCTCTGCGGTGCCACAACCACGGCGTCCGGCATGTTGTTGCTGTAGTGCCAGTCGACCAGGAAGCGCTTCATGGCCCGGATGGAGAGCGGCTTGTCGATGTCCGCCCTGCGGCATGCCTTCTCACACGGGGCGCTGCACACGTAGCCGCAGATGGCGGCCACCGGGTTCGGGTCGCGGGCCAGGATGTAGCCCTCCTCGAAGCGCCCCTCGGCTGCCAGCATCAGGTAGCCGCGGCAATTCGTGTTGACCGGGCAGCCTTCCTGGCACTCGATGTTGCACTGCAGCCAGTCGACGCCGACTTCAGCCGTTTGGAACCTGAGCGGTATCGCGTTGGCGGAGATCACGGGCATCGTCGCACAGCGGGTTACACCACGAATTGCCGAGGCGAGTGAGCGGCGGCTCGATGGTATCCGTCACGGAGAGTAAGTGTCAAAGAGGCCGACCTTCGATCATGGGAAGAAATGGCGCGCCATGACCCGCCGCACGAGCGGCGCCGCGTCCGTTCCGCCGGTCGCCAGCCGTACGTGGACGAGCACGGTGGCGACCGCGATCTCGGCGTCACCGATCGGCGCATAGGCCGGGAACCAGGCGTGCGGTCGTGGCGTGCCGGTCTCGGCCGTTCCGCTCTTGCCGCCGACCGGGATGCCGAAGCCGGCGAACGCTCGGTTGGCGGTGCCGTAGGGCAGGGTGATCACCGCGCGCAGCGTCCTGGCCAGGTAGGCGAAGCTCTCCGGCGCCACGTCCACCTGGCGGATGGCGCGCGGCTCGTTGCGCTCGATGACCGTGCCGTCGGGCAGCGTCGCCTGGGTCACCAGGCGTGGCCTCCACAGCGTTCCACCGTTGCCGAACGCGGCATAGGCGTTCGCAAGCTGAAGCGGCGTGCCCAGGAAGCTGCCCTGGCCGATCGCCAGCTGGATCTGGTCGAAGGGGCCGTACGGGCTGTAGTTACCGCCGCGGCGCGGCGTGAATTCGAAGTGCCGCGCGTCCGGCAGGATGCCGGGCGCATCGGCCAGGTGGGTGATGCCGGTCGAGGCGCCGAAGCCGAACTGGCCGACCAGGTTGGGGAGCGCCTCGCGGTCCGCGTCCCAGACCCGGATCGAGAGGGGCATGTAGGTCGTGTTGCAGCTGAAGGCCATCGCCTGCTCGAGCGAGACACTGCCTCCCAGGGTGTGGTCCAGGTAGTTGTGGAACGTGAAGCCGCTGTAGGTCCACGTGCCGAAACACGACATGCGGGTGTTGGGGGTGGCAACGCCGGTCTCGAGCGCGGCCAACAGGGTGAACGGCTTGAAGGAGGAGCCGGCTGGGTAGGCGCCGAGGACCGCGCGGTTGAGCCAGACCGATGCGCTCGGCTTTGTCAGGGTCTGCCCGGCCAGCGTGGTGCCGAGGGTCATCGCGTTCGGGTTGAAGCGCGGCGCAGATGCCAGCGCCCACACATCGCCCGTCTTCGGATCGATGACGGCGGTGGCGGCATCCGCGTACGGGGAGAGCGCGGCATCGGCGGTGGCCTGCAGGTCGCGGCGAATGGTGATGGTGAGGTCCGCCCCCGGGACCATGGGCTGCTCGAGGACCGGCTGCACCGCGCCGAAGGGCGGCACGGCGACCAGCGACAGCCCCGGTGAGCCGCGCAGCAGCGCCTCGGCTCCCTGCTCCAGGCCGCTGCGTCCGAGCGGCTCGCCGAGTGCGTAGCCCTGCGCGGCCAGCGTCTCCGCCTCCTCGGCGCTGATCGGCTGGACGAAGCCGATCGCCTGCCCCGCCAGCGATTCCTGGGGATAGACGCGCATGCCGTCCTCGCGAGTCTCGGCGTAGACCGTGCCGTCCGCGCCGAGGATGCGGCCGCGCGGCGCGAGGGCCCGCTCCAGCGCCAGAGTGTGGTCGTCGCCGAGCGCCGGGAAGAGGAGAGCCGGTCGCCAGCGCGCCTGCCAGCCCTCGTCGCCCTCGGTCAGCGTCAACATCCGTCGGAAAGCGACCTCGCCGAAGAGATCCGTCTCGAAGACGAGGCTGATCGGCACCTCCAGCGCGGGAATTGGTCCGGCCGTGCCTGCCTCGGGCCGAACACTGCTCTCGAGGGGCGCGCCGCTGGCCACGGCCACGATGCGGGTGACGCGGGCCAGCTCGTCGAATTGGCGCAGCAGGCCGGTGATCGCGTCAGGGCCGTAGTGCTCTCGATCGCTCGGCGCGATCAGCTCGACCATCCGCTCGTAGCGTCGGCCGCGCCAGTTGGCGACGAACTTCCGCGCGACCAGTCCGGCCGCCTCGACAGCGGCCTGCCGGGCCGCCACGGCCGGGTCGGGTGTGGGC
>CAZDAV010000022.1:0-10777 GCA_964503725.1 uncultured Steroidobacteraceae bacterium | reverse complement strand
ATCTCGCCCTCGATCTCGGCGCGCGGCACGAGCGCCGCGACCGAGTCGATGATTACGACGTCGACGCCGTTGCTGCGGATCAGGGTCTCCGCGATCTCGAGCGCCTGCTCGCCGGTATCCGGCTGGGAGACGAGCAGCTCGTCGACGTTCAGCCCCACGTTCTTGGCGTAGGTCGGGTCGAGCGCGTGCTCCGCGTCGATGAAGGCGACGATCCCGCCGGCGCGCTGCGCGTTGGCGGCGATGTGGTAGCAGAGCGTCGTCTTGCCGCTCGACTCGGGCCCGAAGATCTCGGTGATGCGGCCGCGGGGCACACCCCCCACGCCGAGCGCCAGGTCGAGGGCGATCGAGCCGGTCGGCACGACCTCGACGGACATCTTGGCGCCCTTGTCGCCGAGCCGCATGATCGCGCCGCGGCCGAACTGCTTCTCGATCTGCAGGATGGCGGCGTCGACGGCGCGCCCGCGCTCACCGTTGCGCTGGGGTGGGGTCTGGGTCTCGGTCTCGGCGGGTGCCACCGGGGTTGCCATGATCGTGTGGGCTCCTTCTCTCATCACTCCCGGCGGCGAATCGTCAGGCCTCCTCGCCGGGTTCGCTGCGCGGCTTGCGCTTCTTCTTGACCAGCTCGACCGTCATCGGCTGGTCAAAGGCCGACGCCGGCTGCACCTTCGGCGCCTTCTCCTTCGGCTTGCGCTTCTCCTGATGACGTGGTCGATCGCGGCCCTTGGCCATCTGCTTGACCTCCCGATGCGGGCCGGTGGAGGTGGCGCAAGCCTGTCGGATCGGGCCTTATCGGTCCGTTACCGCGGGCTTATCGGTCCTCGCTCCGGCGCCGGCGTACTGCGCCGTGATGGCTTCTCGCAGGGCGTCGAATGACCCGTCGTCGAGGGCCGTTCGGATGCCCCGCATGAGGCCCAGAGTATAGGTGACGTTGTGGACCGAGGCGAGGCGATAGGCGAGCAGCTCCTCCGCCCGGAAGAGGTGCGCCAGGTAGGCGCGCGAGTGGTTCAGGCAGGCCTCGCAGCCGCAGGCGGGATCGGGTGCGCCGGAGTCGTCCAGGAAGCGCGCGTTGCGCAGGTTCAGTCGGCCCTTGCTGGTCCAGAGCTGCCCGTTGCGGGCGACGCGGGTCGGCAGCACGCAATCAAACAGGTCGATCCCGCGTTCGATGGCGGTGAAGAAATCGGGGGGCGCGCCGACTCCCATCAGGTAGCGGACCCGCGGATCGCTGCCGAGCGCCTCGCCTATGACGTCGAGCGTCCCGGCCATCTCATCCTTGCTCTCCCCCACCGACAGGCCACCGATCGCGATCCCGTCGAACGGCAGGTCTGCGATGGCCGCCACGCTCTGGCGCCGCAGCTCGGCGTCCACGCCCCCCTGCACGATGCCGAACAGCGCCTGGTCGTCCCGGCTGCGTGTCGCGAGGCAGCGCTCGGCCCAGCGGTGGGTTCGCTGCATGGCGTCCCGCACCTCGGCCTCCGGCAGCGTGGCGTCGACGAGCTGGTCCAGGGCCATGGCGATGTCGCTGCCGAGCGCCTCCTGGATCTCGATCGCTCGCTCGGGGGTGAGGCGCTGCGGCGACCCGTCCAGGTGGCTGGCGAAGGTCACGCCGTCGTCGTCCACCCGCCCCAGGTGGGCCAGGCTGAAGACCTGGAATCCGCCCGAGTCGGTCAGGATCGGGCCGTCCCAGCCCATGAACCGATGCAGCCCGCCGATCCGCTCGATCCGCTCGTGGCCCGGTCGCAGCGACAGGTGATAGGTGTTTGCCAGGATCACCTGTGCCCCCGCGGCACGCAGGTCGCCGGGGGTGAGGCTCTTGACCGTTGCCTGGGTGCCGACCGGCATGAACTGGGGTGTCTCGATGCTGCCGTGGGGCGTGGTCAGGGTGCCGAGCCGCGCACGGCCGACACCGGTCGGGCGCGAGGTGAACGTAATCGGCGCTGCCATGCGGGGAGCCTACGCGATGAACATTGCGTCGCCGAAGCTGAAGAAACGATACCCCTCGTCGAGCGCCCTGCGGTAGGCCGCCAGCAGCGTGTCCCGTGCCTCGAGCGGCATGGCGTCCAGCATCCCGTGCTGGACGAAGGCGGTCGCCAATAGCAGCAGCGAGCTGCGCGGCAGGTGGAAGTTGGTGATCAGCGCGTCCACGGCGGTGAAGGGGTGGGGCGGGGTGATGTAGAGGTCGCTCCAGCCGCTTGACGCGCCGTCGCGCGAAGCCGTCTCGAGCACGCGGACGCTCGTCGTGCCGACGGCCACCACGCGACCTCCTGCGCGGTGCGTCTCGCGCAGGAGCTGCGAGGTCCGCGACGGAATCTCGTACCACTCTCGATGGATGCGGTGCTGGTCGGCGAACTCGCCCTCCAACGGTCGAAAGGTGTCGAGCCCGACGTGCAGCGTGACGCTCGCCAGCCGAATCCCCGCCTCGTTCAGCGTGCGGAGGAGGTCCTTGGTGAAGTGCAGCCCGGCCGTCGGGGCAGCGGCGGAGCCGGGCGGACGGGCGTAGACCGTCTGGTAGCGATCCGGCGGGGTGGAGTGGTCGCGGATGTAGGGCGGGAGAGGGACCTGGCCCGCAGCCGCCATGACCTCGGCGGGGTCGCGATCGAAGCGAACGGCCCGGGTGCCGCCATCCAGCCGCTCGCCCACATGGACCCGGTCGCCGCTGCCCAAAGTCAGCTCAGATCCCACCGCGAGGCGCCGCGACGGACGTACGAGCGCCTCCCACGCCCCGCTTGCGTCATCCAGCGTGCGCAGCAGCAGGACTTCGGCCGAGCCGCCACCAGACCGTATGGCCGGCAGCCGCGCCGGGATGACCCGCGAGTTATTGATCACCAGCAGGTCCCCGGGGCCCAGCAGTTCCCCCACTTCGCGAAAGACGCGATGCCAGAGCGCTGGACGGGCTGGCGTGGAGGCCGCGCGATCCAGGACCAGCAGCCGCGCCGCGTCGCGCGGCTCGACCGGGACCTGGGCGATTGCGTCGACCGGCAGGGCGTAGTCGAAGTCGTCGACCCGAAGACGTGGGCCGGACTGGGAGGCGGTCATCGGCCCGGACAGCGTAGCGCCCGGCCGGGTTGCCCGGCCGGGCGCCATCGGTGCATGGATCGTTACTTGGGCAGGATGGTGTTCAACCAGGTCTGCGCGAAGTAGACGACGAAGGCGATCGAGACGACCCACATCAGGGGGTGAATGCTCCCGATCTTGCCAAGCACGATCTTGATGATCACCCAGCTGACAAAGGCCGCGCCGATCCCGACCGTGATGCTGAACGTGAGCGGCATCAGCACCACCCCGAGCAGGGCCGGCATGCCCTCTTCGAAGTCGGTGAAGTCGATGTCCTTGATCAGCCGCGCCATCAGGTAGCCGACGACAATCAGGACCGGTGCCGTCGCCTCGATGGGTACGAACGCGACCAGGGGCGAAGCCACGACCATCACCAGGAAGAGGACCCCCACCACGACCGAGGTGAGCCCGGTGCGGCCGCCCTCCGCTACGCCGGCCGCGCTCTCGATATAGCTGGTGTTCGAGCTGATGCCCGCGGCGCCTCCGGCGGCAGCCGCAACCGAGTCGACCAGGAGGACCCGCCCGATGCCCGGCACGGAGCCGTCCTCCCTTGCCAAACCAGCCTGCTCAGTGATGGCGGTGGCCGTCCCCATCGTGTCGAAGAAGTCGGCGAGCATGATCGTGAAGATGGTCAGCAGCGCCGCCACCAGGCCGAGGTGGCTGAAGACGTTGCCGAAGTCGAAGGCGCCGATCGTCGAGAAGTCAGGCGTGACCGAGAACGAATCCGGCACGACGGTGAGGCCCAGGATCCAGGCGATCGCACTCGTGAGGACGATGCCCAGCAGCAATGCCGCCGGTACCTTCCGAACCCACAGGATGATGGTGATCGCCAGCCCGATGAGCGTGACCCAGGCAGCCGTCGTGTTCGGAAAGACGAACTCGACCGGCACGGGGCCGTCGCCGAAAGGCCGGCCGATGAGTTTTCCATCCACGAAGCCGATGAACAGGATGAAGAGGCCGATTCCCACGGCGATCGCCCGCTTCAGGCTGAGCGGCACCGCATTCATGACCGCCTCGCGCAGACCGACCAGCACGAGCACGGTGACGACGATCCCCTCCATCACGATGACGCCCATCGCCCCCGCCAGCGTCAGGCCGGAGCCGAGGACCAGGCCGAAGGCAACGATGCCATTGATGCCCAGGCCCGCGGCGATGGCGATCGGGTAGTTGGCGACCAGACCCATCAGGATCGTCATCACGCCGGCGGTGAGTGCCGTCGCAGCGGCCGCCGCAACAACGTTGATCCCCGCGGCAGCAAGGATCAGTGGATTCACAGCCACGATGTAGACCATGACCATGAACGTGGTGACGCCGGCTTTCACCTCGGTGCCGACGGTTGTCCCCCGTTCGCTGAGCTTGAAGAATCGCTCCACGGTTCCCGAACCCTCCTCCAGCATCCGAGCCCATCCCGCGGCAAGCGGTGATGCGGCCGCGCCGATGCTACTCCGCTGGTGGGGGCGTGACGAGCCTTTTCGCGCCTAGTCGAAGAGGCCCGGCGCGGGCTCTTTTGCGCCGCTCGGCGGCGTGAGTCCGAGGTGCTCCCAGGCACCGGGCGTGAGCTGCCGGCCGCGGGATGTGCGGGCCAGCAGCCCGATCTGCATGAGGTACGGCTCGATCACGTCCTCGAGCGTCTCGACCGGCTCCGAGATGGTCGCGGCCATGGTCTGCAGCCCCACCGGTCCCCCGCCGTGATGCTCGGCGATGGCCCGCAGCAGCTGACGGTCGAGGGCATCAAGTCCGCGCTCGTCGATCTCGAGCAGGCCGAGCGCATCGGTCGCCAACTGTGCCGTCACCACGTCGTCACCGATCCCCCGCACCTGGGCGAAGTCGCGGGCACGCTTGAGAAGCCGGTTGGCGATGCGCGGCGTGCCCCGGCTGCGACGCGCCACGATGGAGGCCGCATCAGGATCGAGTGCCACGCCCAGGATGTCGGCGCTGCGGCGCAGGATCTGCTCCAGGTCATCCTGGCCGTAGTAATCGAGCCGATGGGTGACGCCGAAGCGGTCGCGCAGCGGCCCGGTGATGCTCCCCACCCTGGTCGTGGCGCCGATCACGGTCACCGGCTCGATCTGGAGCCGCACCGTCCGCGCTCCAGGCCCCTTGCCGAGCACGACGTCCAGGGCGAAGTCCTCCATCGCCGGGTAGAGGATCTCCTCCACGACGTGCGACAGGCGATGGATCTCGTCGATGAACAGGACGTCGCCCTTGTTCAGCGCGGTCAGGACCGCCGCGAGGTCACCGGCGCGCTCGATCGCCGGCCCCGAGGTGGTGCGGATCTGGGCGCCCATCTCGGCGGCCACGATGTTGGCCAGGGTCGTCTTGCCGAGCCCCGGCGGCCCGTACAGCAGGATATGGTCGACCGGCTCGTCGCGGTGACGCGCGGCGTCGATCAGGATCGCCAGGTTCTCCTTGATCCGCTCCTGTCCGGCGAACTCGTCGAGCCGCCGCGGTCGCACGGTCGACTCAAGGGCAAGCTCGTCCTCGGCAACGACGGTGCTGCCGATGCGCTCGATGGTCATGCCCGCATTCTAGGGGCGCCCAAGGTGGGCAACGTCCTCCGGCGTGTCCACGTCCGGGGCATGCGCGGCGACCGGCACGAGCCGCACCAGCTCCGGGTTGGCGCGCAGGATCTCCCGCAGCCCAACATCCCCGGTCAGCTGCTCCACGAGGTGGAAGTGGCTGCGCTCGACGAGGATCGGCGGCGCTGGGATGCCATCGGCGACGGGCGCCACCAGAGGCCTCTCGCCACGGGCTGCGAGCACGGCCGCGATCGTGTCAGGCGGAACCCGGGGCTGGTCGCCGAGCAGGATCAACGCCGCCGAGGCATCGTCGCCGATGGCCTCGAAACCAAGCCGCAGGGAGAGGCTCATGCCCTGTTCCGGGAACCGGTTGCGAATCCAGCGCAGCCACTCGTCGTCGAGACGCTCAGGGCGCGTTAGCCAGACCGGAACCACCGCGATGACCGGTGAGGCGCCGGCGCTCGCCGCCGCATCGATGGCATGCTCCAACAAGGTCCGACCGTCCACCACCGCGAGCTGCTTCGGGCTGCCGTAGCGCCGCGACTCGCCGGCCGCCAGGATCACCGCCGCGACCGGCCGCTCTTCGTCCATCGGGCTTATTAGACTGCGTCGAATGCTCGTATGCGACGCGACTCGACCTTGAGCGGGCCGGAATGGGTCGACCTGCTGATCAGCGGCGGATCGCTGGTCGACGGCAGCGGTTCGCCCCCGCGACCCGGGACGGTGGCCTGCCTGGCTGGACGCCTGCATCTCGGCGACGCCGCCTGGCGACCCTCCGCCGCCCGCACGATCGATGCGACCGGGCTGGTCGTCACCCCCGGCTTCATCGACCTGCACTCGCATGGCGGGCTGGTGATCCTGGCCGATCCACGCCACGAGCCGAAGGTGCGGCAGGGCGTGACGACCGAGGTGATCGGGGTCGACGGCAACGGCTACGCCCCCTTCCACCATCGGCAGGACCTCCTCGACTTCGTTGAGCTGAACGGCGGGCTCGACGGGCGGCCGGAGATCGCCTACGACTGGGACACGATGGCCAGCTACATCCGCCGATACGACGCCGGCCAGGCGGTCAACGTGGCGGTGATGGTCGGCAACAGCGCGCTGCGCATCGGCGCCATCGGCTGGGATGACACGCCGGCCGACGACCGGACGCTGGCGAACATGCGCGCCATGCTGCGCGAGGCGATGGAGGAGGGTGCCTTCGGCGTCACCAGTGGGCTGGACTATCCACCGGGATCGTTCGCCTCGACCGACGAGCTGGCGGCGCTGACGACCGAGGCGACAAAGGGCGGCGGCTTTTACCACACCCACGTGCGCTATGGGCTGGGCGATGGCTTCCTGGATCCGTTCCGCGAGGCGATCGAGATCGGACGGCGCGGCGACGGACCGGTGCACCTGACGCATTTCTACCACCGGCAGACACATCCAGGCGGCCCCGAGCAGCTGCTCAGCCTGGTCGATGACGCTCGCGACGCCGGGTTGGACGTCACGTTCGACACGTATCCGTACGAGTGGGCCGCGACGCGGCTCCTGATCCAGCTGCCGCAATGGGTGCAGGCCGGTGGACCGATGGCGCTCAAGGATCGGCTGGCGGACCGCTCCGTACGCCAGCGCATCCGCACCGAGCTGCACGGACATGCCGCGCTGACGGCCGGCGTCGCTGACTGGGACGACATCCGGCTGGCGGCCTTCACCCGCCCGGAGCATGCCCACTGGGAGAGCAGGACACTCGGCGAGGTGATGCACGAGACCGGCAACGACGCGGTCGACGTCATCTGCGACCTGCTGCTGGCCGAGGACCTGCGCGTGGCACAGGTGACAAGCGGACCGTGGAGCGAGACGCTCCCCCACTTCGTGCGCCACCCGGTCGGCATGGTCGGCACCGACTCCACCTTCATCGGGGAGAAGCCCTCGCCGCGCACGTACGGCTCCTTCCCGCGCATCCTGGGGCAATACGTGCGAGACGAGCAGCTCCTCTCCCTTGAAGAGGCGGTGCGCAAGATGACCTCCGCCCCCGCGGCGCGCCTGGGCCTCCCCGACCGCGGGCTGCTGCGCGACGGGTACTCGGCCGACCTTGTCATCTTCGATGCAGCTCGAGTGCGCTCGAACGCCACCTACGACGAGCCACGCCGCTACCCCGATGGCATCGAGTTCGTGGCCGTCAACGGGCAGCTGGTCGTGGACAGCGGCGTCCACACCGGCGCGTTGCCCGGGCGAGCCCTCCGTCGAGGAATGCCGTGACGGTGCTATCGTGCCCCGCAGGAGGGGTCAGGACGACATGACGCGCACGCTACCGCCCGGCACGCAGCTCGAGACCGCACCGGACGCGCTGATCGTGCCGCCGGGCGCCACCGCTCCAGGGCGCATCACGCGCCGCGCGCCGCTGCGTCGGGAAGGTCCGGCCAAGCTGACCGGCCTGGCCATGTACGCCGACGACCTCGTCTTCCCAGGGGCCTGGTACGGAGCCACCATCCGCTCCACCGAGCCGCACGCGCGCCTGCTGGCGATCGAGCCGGACGATGCCTTCGACTGGAGCCGCGTGGTGCTCGTCACGGCCGCGGATATCCCGGGTGACAACGTCGTCAGCCTGATCCGCGACGACCAGCCGATCCTGATCCCCATCGGCGGCGAGATCCGCCACCAGGCTGAGGCCCTGTGCCTCATCGCCGCCACAGATCGGTCAACCCTCCGCGAGGCGAGGAAGCACCTGCGGATTCGGACCGAGTCGCTGCCGGCCACCTTCGATCCGCTCGAGTCGACCGAGGAGATCTCGCACTGCGACGTGGGTCGTGGCGACCTGGCAAGCGGCTTCGCCGAGGCGGAGCTGGTGATCGAGGGCACCTATCGGGTCGGCCACCAGGAGCAGCTCTACATCGAGAACCAGGCGATGATCGCCGTGCCGCGCGAGGACGGCGGCGTGACCGTCCACGGCTCCTGCCAGTGCCCGTATTACATCCACCGGGCGCTGAAGCGCTCCCTCGGCCTGACCGATACCCAGGCGGTGGTGGTGCAGGCCGAGACCGGCGGGGGCTTCGGCGGCAAAGAGGAGTACCCCTCGATCATCGCGCTGCACGCGGCGCTGCTGGCGCGCAAGGTCGGCAAGCCGGTGCGCATGATCTACGACCGTCACGAGGACCTGAGCGCGACCACCAAGCGCCACCCGGCCGTCGTCACGCATCGGACCGGGGTGACCCGCGACGGCCGCCTCGTTGCCCAGGAGATCGAGGTGGTGATGGACGGCGGCGCGTACTGCACGCTGACGCCCGTCGTGCTGTCGCGTGGCGTGCTGCATGCCGGAGGTCCGTATCGGTGCCCGAACGTGCGCATCCGCGGGCGGGCAATGGCCACCAACACGCCGCCCAACGGCGCCTTCCGCGGCTTCGGCGCGCCGCAGACCGAGTTCGCGGCCGAGATGCAGGTGAACCGCATCGCCGAGGCGCTGGGGATCAGCCCGCTGGAGCTTCGTCGGCGATGGGCGTACGTGGAGGGCGACACCACCCCGACCGGCCAGGTCCTGCGCGAGAGCGTCGCGGCGGTCGACGTGCTCGAGGCCGCGGCCGGCGCGAGCGACTTTGCCCGCCACCGGGAGCAGACCCGGCGGGTGCGCGAGGCACGTCACGCCGGTGCGCGCGTGGCATCCGGAATCGGCATGGCCATGGGCTGGCATGGCGCCGGCTTCACCGGCTCGGGTGAGGTGCACATCGCCAGTCTCGCGTCGGTCGAGCTGACCGACGCCGGCGAGGTGCGCATCCTGACCGCCCAGACGGAGATGGGCCAGGGGACCAAGACCATCTTCCCGCAGCTCGTGGCCGAGGAGCTCGGCCTCGATCCGGACGACGTGCAGGTCGCGCCGCAGGACACCAGCATCGTCCCCGATTCCGGCCCCACGGTCGCCTCTCGCACGGCGATGGTGGTCGGGGGCCTGATCATCAAGGCTGCGCGTCGCCTGCGTGCGCAGGTCGAGGCGGCAACCGGTCGTGACTTCGCCGATTCCTACCGCGAATTCGCCGCTGAGCATGGAGCGCTGCGCGTGGATCAGCGCTTCGAGCCGTACCCCAACGTCCATTTCGACGACGCCACGTACACGGGCGACGCCTACCCCGCGTTCGGCTGGGCCTGCGCGGTGGCCCAGGTGGATGTCGACCTGGACACGGGCGAGGTCGTCGTGCGTGACGTCGTCTCGGCCGATGACGCAGGACGCATCATCCATCCGATCCTGGCCGAGGGCCAGGTCGAGGGCGGCACCCTGCAGGCGATCGGCTACGCCACGATCGAGGAGATCAAGCTGGTCGACGGTCGCTATCTCAACGACCGGCTGGCAACGTACCTGATCCCGACCGCCCTCGACGCCCCACGCATCACCTCGATCCTGGTCGAAAAGCCATTCTCCGGCGCTCCCCACGGCGCCAAGGGGATCGGCGAGCTGCCGATGGACGTCGGGGCGCCGGCGGTGGTGGCCGCGATCCACGATGCGACCGGGGTTTGGATCCATGACCTGCCGGCCACCCCGGAGCGCATCCTGGCGGCGATGACCGGGGCACCGGTACCTCCCGCGCCCGGCGTGAGCGCTCCTGCACCCGAGCGAGGCGCGGCGTGACGTATCGGTTCACGGTCAACGGGGACCCGACGGAGGTCGAGGTGCCGGGGATGCGCCGCCTGCTTGACGTGCTCCGCGAGGACCTCGCCCTGACCGGCACCAAGGAGGGCTGTGGCGAGGGCGAGTGCGGCGCATGCAGCGTGCTCATCGATGGCCTGGTCGTCGACGCCTGCCTGGTGCCCGTCTGCCAGGTCGACGGAACGACCGTGCAGACCGTGGAGGGGCTCGGCGCGGAGCATGCCCTGAATACGCTGCAAGCCGCCTTCCTGGAGACCGGCGGAGCCCAGTGCGGCATCTGCACGCCCGGGATGCTGATGGCGGGCGAGGCGTTCCTCGCGACTGCAACCTCCGCGACGGACGAGGCCATTCGCGAGGCGATCGCCGGCAACCTGTGCCGTTGCACCGGCTACACCAAGATCGTCGAGGCGATTGCCCTGGCCGCGGAACGGCGCCGCGCATCTTCCGGCAGCGAATCGCCGGCCTGACCGATGCCCGTCGAGCCGCCGGTCGAGTCGCCGCGCACCCTGGGAGAGGCATACGCGCTGCTCGCCGCCGACGCCTATCGACCGGTCGCGGGAGGCACCGACCTGCTGGTCCAGATCACCGGCGA
>CAZDAV010000021.1:2068-10930 GCA_964503725.1 uncultured Steroidobacteraceae bacterium | reverse complement strand
TCCACGTCGCCGCCGGTGGCCAGCTCCACCCCCCGCCAGAAGACGAGCTCGTAGGCGTCGGGCGCCATCTCGCGCGCCTGGCCGTAGCGGTCAGCGGCATCCCGGCCGCCTCGTGCGGCATCGCCCTCGTCATCGAGCAGGTCGTAGGCCAGCTGCATCGTCACGATGCGGCGCAGCTCGGGGATCGGATCAGGATGATCCTCGATCCGCATGTCCAGGATCCGGCCCCGCCACGCGTCCACCTGGAGCTCATTGGAGACGACCATGATCGCCGCCGACTGCCGGCCGCGGACATCTCCACCCTCTCGCTCAGCCGCCTCGACCGCGCGCAGCAGCCGTTCGACGAACGGGGCGCCCTCGGCCAGGCCCGCCTCGTAGGCGGCGGCCATGGCCGGCCAGCAGGTGTCGCGCTCGAGCAGGTTGCCCTGCACGGTGAAGCCGTCGCGCACAAGGTGCCCGCAGGCGATGATGCAGTCCGCCCCGGTGTGTGCCGCTGTTCCCCCCTTGGCGTCCACCACGCCGATCTGGCGCACCGCCGGGCGCTCGTCGCTTGCGACCAGCGCGGCGACGACCTCACCCGCCGAGCGGCCGGCACGGAGCAGCTCGAGGCCCATCGGACCAAAGCTGATGTTGACCGATGCCTGCGTGGCGACCGCGCCGATGCCCGCCTCGAGCCACGGAACGACGGGTCCAACCCCCAGGTAGTGCGACTGCACCGCCACGCCGAAGCGGCCGGTCTGCGGGTCGCGTGCCACGATGCTGTAGGTCATGCGCGCGGGCCAAGCGCCTGGCGGGCCACGGCGGGCAGGTCGGTCACGAAGCCCCACAGGCCGAGCGCGGCGAGCTGCCGCATGCGCTCCGGGTCGTTGACGACGTAGGAGCCGACCTGGCGGCCGTAGGCGCGAGCGAGCGCGAGGAGAGGCCCGGGATCCTCGCCCAGATCGCCATCCCACGGGTGCACGCCTGTGTGCCCGTGCTCGACGGCATACGCCAGCGCCGCCTCGACCGGTTGCGAGGGGACGAGCAGGTAGCCGGTCGGCAGACCCGGGTCGAGCTGTCGCACCCGGTCGAGGGCCCGCTCGTCGAAGCTGATGATGCTGACAGCACCTGCGGCCCGCACGCGCGAGCCGCGAAGTGCTGCGACGCTGAGATCGGTCGCCTCGAGCGCCTTGATCTCCACCACCAGCCCGGTCCCCTCGGGGAGCCACTCCAGCACCTCGTCAAGGGTGGGCACGCGCAGCTTCTTGCCGCGGAAGGGGAAGGTGCCATCGGCTGCCTCGAAGCGGTAGCCGGCGTCGGCCCGGCGAATCTGGGCCATCGTGAGTCCGTCGACCCTGCCGGACTTGTTGGTGGTGCGGTCGAGCGTGTCATCGTGGATCAGCGCCAGCTTGCCGTCCGCGGTGAGATGGACGTCCAGCTCGATGGCGTCGGCCCCCGCCTCGACCCCCAGCCGATACGCCTCCATGGTGTTCTCCGGGGCCTCGGCAGCGGCTCCGCGGTGCGCGACGACCAGGGTCATGGGACCTCCCCCGGCAGCACGATCGCCGGCTCGAGCGGCGTGGCCAGCCGGGACTCGGCATCCGGCTCCCGGCCCTCCGGCACGCGTCGCACGATCAGGAAGCCGATCACCATCAGCACCAGCAGGCTCAGGATCGCGATCCGGTAGGCGTCACGCCCGAGCGACGGCTGGAGCAGCGCGATGATCGCCCCGTACGCCAGCGGGCCGACGACGGCACTCGCCTTCCCGGCCAGGCCGTACAGGCCGAACATCTCACCGACCTGCGCCGGGGGCGCCAGGCGCAGCAGCAACAGACGGTCGGTCACCGCCACGCCGCCCAGCCCGGAGCCGAGGATGGCGCCGGCCGCCAGGAACGGCAGCCGCTCCAGCGTCAGGCCCACGATGAGCAGGCCGACGGTCCACGAGCCGAGCACCCACATCAGCGTGCGCTTCGGCCCGATCCGGTCGGCGAGCAGGCCCCAGCCGAACGAGGCGACCACGGCCGCGACGGTCAGGCCGATCAGCACGAAGCGCGCTTCGGTCTGGCTGAAGCCGATGGCGTTGATGGCGAACAGGCTCATCACCGCGATCGCCGTGTTGATCGGGTCGGTGTAGAAGAAGCGGCCGACGATGAAGCGCATGAGCCCGGGGAAGCGCCGGGCATTGCGGATCGTATCCGCCACTTGGGACCACGAGCGCAGCGCATCGCCGGTCCGGAAGGCCACACCGCGGGACGCACGCTCGTGGACGATGGCGAAGATCGGGACCGCGAAGATGGCGAAGAGCGAGCCAATGAGCAGGAAGCTGGCCGCCGTCGTCTCGCCGTTCGCGTCGACGGTCAGCCCGAAGAGGAGCCCGGAGACAATCGTCCCGACGTACCCGAGCGCCACCCCGACTCCCGACAGGCGCCCCAGCATCCCCGGACGCGCGACTTCTGGCAGCAGGGCGTCGTAGTAGATCAGCGCGGCCTGGAACGCGAAGTTGGCGATCGCGAAGAAGAGCAGGCCGAGGCCGATATCGACGAAGCCGATGAACAGGGTCGGAGCCACGCACAGGACCGTGAAGACGAGCAGGTAGCGCTTGCGGCCGCCGGTGCGGTCGGACATCGCGCCGAGCACCGGGGAGACGAGCGCGTTGACCGCCACCGAGATGCTGAGGGCCAGGGTGAACAGGAAGGTGCCGTTCGCCTCGCCAAGGAATCGGGTCGCCCATGGGCCCATCGCGAAGCTGACGATCGCGAAGCTGAAGATCGTGTTTGCGAAGTCGTAGAGGCCCCAGGAGAGGCCCTCCGCCGCGCTCCCCGTGCGGGTCAGTCCGGCCAGGCCGCGCCACCAGGCGCTCGGCGCGAGGCGGGTCACGTGGCCGCCGCTGGGCGTTTCACGCGCGGATCATAACGAGCCTGTATCTTTCGGCTGCCCGAATCCCGAGCGACCCGGACCCGAGGTGACCCGTGACTCCGCCCCCGGCTGCCACCGAACCGGACCAGCACGTCCGCGAGCTGCATCCGACCGGCATGTTCGCCGCGCTCGGGCGGTTCGACTACCGCTTCCGCCGCTGGCTGCCGATCATCGGCTTGGCGGTGATGATCGGCACCAACGTGTGGGCCGCGACCTCCGGCGGGACGCTGATCCAGGGTGGCTGGGTCATCGGCGGCTCAGAGGAGCAGCGTGCCGCCGCACTCATCGCCGACCGCTTCGGGAGCGAAGCGACCACCATGCTGGTCGTCTATCGTGACCCGGCCGGCGAGGCAGCGTCGCCTGCGTTCCAGGAGAGGGTCGAGGCGAGCCTCGCCCGGGTCGCCGGCGACCCCGCGGTGACCAAGATCCAGACCTACGGGCAGACCGGCTCCGCCGCCCTGCTGAGCACCGACGGCACGACCACGCTGGCCGTCGTCCATCTGGTCGGTGGGGTCGAGGACGCGGTCACCGATGCCGGGCGACTCTCCGAAGAGGTCGTGCGTCCCGACGGCGTCGAGATGTGGGTCACCGGCATCCCGCAGGTCTATTACGAGTTCAACGCGAAGATCGAGCAGGACCTCCTGACCGCGGAGGCGATCAGCCTGCCGATCGCCCTGCTCATCCTGCTGGCCGTCTTCGGCACCCTGGTCGGGGCGTCACTGCCCCTGGTCATCGCCGGGTTCGCCATGCCGACCGCATTCGCCGGCATCAGCCTGCTGGCCCGCGTCACGGAGATGAGCATCTTCGTGACGAACATCGCCACCATGATCGGCCTGGCGCTGGCGATCGACTACTCGCTCTTCATGGTCAGCCGCTTCCGCGAGGAGCTGCGCCACCATGACGTGGAGATCGCGCTCGAGCGGATGATGGGCAGCGTCGGCAAGGCGGTGGCGGTCTCCGGCATCGCCGTGGCGGTCGGCCTCTCCTCGCTCGTGGTCTTCGATGCGGCGGCGCTTCGCAGCATGGGCCTGGGCGGGATCCTGACCGTCGTCTCGACGCTTCTCTTCGGGCTCACGGTGCTTCCCGCCCTGCTGGCCCTGCTCGGCCCTCGCGTCAATCGCCTGCGCGTCCCGCTGCCGCGCTTCCTGCGGCTGATCGAGGAGGACGCCGAGGCCGCCGACCGCCGGCAGGGGAACGGGGTCTGGTCCTGGATCGCGGCGCGCGTCATGCGCCGGCCGCTGGTCGTGGCTCTGCCGGTCCTGGCGGTGCTCCTGATCGCGGGCGCCCCGTTCCTGGGGATCCAGCTCTCGACGGGTCAGAACCTCTCCGACCTGCCACCGATCCCGGCCCGCATCGGATTCGAGGTGATCGAGGATACGTTCCCAGGAGGCGAGAGCGACCCGATCACCGTCGTCCTTACCTGGCCGGGCGAGGATCTCAGTGCCGGCCTGTCGCTGCACCGGCAGGCGCAGATCGACGAGTACTCCCGATTCGTGCGATCGGTCGACCCGAAGGTGACGGGTGTCGAAAGCGTCCTCACGCCGCCACCGGGCGTCACGGTCGAGCAATACCTTGGGCTGCTCGCCCTGCCATCGGCGCAGCGACCATCTGCCCTCAACGAATACGTGGCCGACTGGCTGGCCGGCGACACGACCAAGCTGCGCGTCTTCTCGAGCTACGTGCCCGATTCGGAGGACGGCCGTGCGCTCGTGGACAGGATCCGCTCGATCTCTCCTCCCGAAGGAACCCAGCTGCTCACCGGCGGCCTGCCCTCGCGCTCGGCGGACTTCATGGCCAGCTTCCGCGCCTCGGTCCCCGTCGCCATCCTGATCGTGGTCCTGGTCACGGGCATCGTGCTGGTCCTGACCTTCGGATCGGTCCTGCTGCCGGTCAAGGCGGTCCTCATGAGCCTGATCAGCGTGACCGCCAGCTTCGGGGCGCTGGTCTGGATCTTCCAGCAGGGGCACTTGAGCGGCCTGCTCGGCTTCGAGACCTCCGGCACGATCGGCGCCTGGCAACCGATCATCATGTTCGCCATCCTCTTCGGCCTGTCGATGGACTACGAGGTGCTGCTCCTCTCGCGCATTCGCGAGCGCTACCTGGCGACCGGCGACAACACCCGCGCCGTGGCGGAGGGGATCGGCCTCACCGGCGGTATCATCACCGGCGCGGCACTGATCATGGTGGCCGTCTTCGCTGCCTTCGCGATGTCCAGCATCGCCTCGATCAAGTCGCTCGGCGTGACGATGTCGCTGGCAGTGCTCATCGACGCCACCATCGTGCGGGGGCTGCTGGTGCCCGCCTTCATGCGCGTCATGGGCTGGCTCAACTGGTGGGCGCCGGCATGGCTCCAGCGCGCCGTGGCGCGCATCGGCCTGTACGAGGCCGGATCCACACGCTCGGGTGCCGCTGCGCAATGACCGATGCACGGGGGACCAGGCTCGGCCGGCTGACAGACCGATGGCGGGCGCGGCACGAAGCTCGCCTTGCCGCGGGTGATCGGCCACCCGCTGATGCGGAGCGCGAGGCCCGCGCCTCGACCCTCTTTCCATGGACGACCGAGACGCCCGAGGAATATGCCGCGCGGCACGGAAAGGACATGATCGGCTACACCTACGACGCCTACACCTATGCCGATCCTGCGCTCGAGGCATGGCTGTGCGAGCTCGGCCAGCTCCTGCGGGCCGGCGCACGTCGCCGCTGATGGCTCCGCCATGGGCTGCCGACCTCGTCGCCGATGTGTGCACCGCCGCCGGCGTGCCCGCGCCGACGTTCCGCTGGCGTCGCGCCGCTCGGTCGGCCTCCTCGGGCGTCACCCGCCAGGAGGCAGGGGTCGTGGTGGTCACCGCGGGGACCGACCCGCTCGACCAGCGCCTGACCCTGTTGCATGAGCTGGCCCATTGGCTCGGCCCACGGGCGGCTCGACGCCGCCGTCGGACGGCCCATCACGACGCGGCGTTCTACGTGATTGCGTTCGAGCTCTATCGGACCCACGGCATTCCCGACGCGGAGGCGCTCGATCGAGAGGGTGGCCGCTACCCCAGCTCGCGGCGCCACGCCCGCGCCCTGGGCGTGCCCGGCGCCGAGGAGGCCTGGCGCCGTCACCGAGGTGCCCTGCGGGCACGCGCACGGCAGCGCGGAAAGCCCCGGGTGCTCGTGGCCGAGCACACGGTGCGCCTCGTCCGTGACGGTCGCTGGACTCGTTGCAGCGTGTGCGGCGTGCGGGTGGTGGGACCGGTGCTGGCGCGACTTCGCCGCCGTTCCGGACGGCACATCCTGCTCGCGACCGGCTAGGTCGGCACGCGATGGATCCGAGCCTGCCCCTGGCCGGCATCCGCGTCCTCGACTGCTCGCGGGTCTATGCGGGGCCAATCGCCAGCATGCTCCTGGGCGACCTCGGGGCCGATGTCTGGAAGGTCGAGCCGCCCGGCGGCGACGAGACGCGCGGGTGGGGCCCGCCCTTCTGGGGGGATCCGGCCGATCGCCGCAGCGCCTACTTCGCCTCGGTCAACCGCAACAAGCGCAGCATCGTGGTCAACCTGGCGACCGATGCCGGGCATGCCGTGCTCGACCGGTTGGCCGGTTCCTGCGACCTGCTGCTGCATAACTACCAGCCGAGCGTGGCGGCCAGGCTCGGTCTCGCCGACGAGCGGATTCGTGCCGCGCACCCCCACCTGGTGGTTGCGACCATCGGCGGCTTCCCGGGGAGCGGCGACGATGCCGAGCGACCCGCCTACGACCTCGTTGCGCAGGCGGTCAGCGGGCTCATGTCAGTGACCGGCGAGCCGGATGGCGAACCGATGAAGGTGGGGGTGGCCCTGCTGGACCTGACAGCCGGGCTGCAGGCCGCCGTGGGCGCGCTGGCCGGGCTGCTGGCGCGCGAGCGTGGCGGCGCCCGGGGCGCGACGCATGCATCGGTCAGCCTGATCGAGGCCGGGGTCGCGAGCCTCACCAACGTGCTCGGCCATCACCTGGCGAGCGGCGATGAGCCGGGGCGATGGGGGACGAGCCACCCGGACATCGTTCCGTACCAGGTCTTCGCGGCGCGCGATGGGCACGTTGCCGTGGCGGTCGGCAACGACGCGCAGTTCTCGCGACTGATCGAGGTGCTCGGAATGCAGGCCGATCCGCGCTTCGCGACCAACACCGATCGGCTCGCCAATCGCGCGGACCTGGTCCCGCTCCTGGCCGCGCGGATCGCCGAGCGCCCGCGCGACGAGATGGTGTCGGCGCTCACCGCGGCCGACGTCCCGGCCGGGCCGGTGAACACGGTGAGCGAGGCCCTGGCCGCCATGCAGGCGGCGCACCAGGGCTCCTGGACGCAGATGGCGGATGGGATGCGCCTGGCTCCCGATCCGATCCGCATCGACGGGCTGCGGCTGCCGGTTCGGGCGGCCCCGCCGCGGCTCGGAGAGCACACCGACGCGATCCTGGCGGAGGCGGGCCTGACGCCCGACGAGGTCGCATCGCTCCGTGCGGCCGGGGTCGTCGCCTAGCCGTTGCCTGGCTGCTCTCAGCGGATGCCGTACCCCTCACTCCAGAGCCACTCGCGGATGGTGACGCCCGCCGCGTGGATCTCGGCCGCGGTGTCCCGGCCGACATACCGGTAGTGCCAGGGCTCGTAGCGGTAGCAGCTCACGGCGGTCGCCCCCTTCGGATAGCTCATCAGCCAGCCGAAGCGCCATGCATTCGCCGCCAGCCAGGCACCCTCGGTCGTGGTCGCCCAGTCCGCAAAGGCCCACGGACTGGGACCGCCAACGGTGCGGAAGTCGATCGCCGTCCCGAGCTGGTGCTCTGAGTGCCCGGGCCGCGCCGACGTCTGGAGCGCCTGGGCATAACCGACCTGGCTGACCCAGCCGTTGAACGTCAGCACCTGCCCGCGGTACGAGCGATAGGCCGATTGGACGGCGAGGTGCGCGCCCGCGGCCGTGGCCGCCTCGACCATCTCCGTAAGGTCGTCGACGGCGATCGAGCGCATGAAATACCCCCCATTGAGGCCGACGGTCGCCGTGCTCACGAGCTCGGGCGGCACGTAACCGGCCGGGAGCAGAAAGACCGTGTCGAGGAACGTGCTGGCCCAGTCCGCGGTGGAGGTGCGGGCGGTCGGGAGATCAAGGTAGTCACAGGCCGGAAGCATGGGGATGGGAGCTGCCCGGTCGTCGGTGGCCGCGCCCCAGGGCTCGCCGTGAACCAGGTATCCCTCCCAGATGCCTGCCGTGATGACCAGGTATCCGTCTCCGTTGACCATCCGGAACTCGCTCGCGGGAGCGCTCGACCCCGTGTCGAGCGTTGCGCGCTTGATCCCGAGAAGGTGATCTCCAGTGGTGCCGAAGAGGTAGCCGGTGTAGGTACCGGCGGCGAAGGTGACGTCATTCGCCGCGGTCATGCTCCAGCTGACCGGTGCGAGCAGATTGCCCGCTGCATCACGCACGGCGCCGGCCAGTCTCGCCGTATAGGGTGTCGCCACGGTGAGACCGACCTGGGGCGTCAGCGTGGCAATGCGCCCCTCCGGATCGAGGGCGACGGTCGCTGCGACGACACCTCCGCCGGCGTCCACGAGCTGGAAGCGGGCAGCGTCGACCCCGCGCACCGGCTCGCTGAAGGTGACGCGCACGCTGCCGGTGGTGGCGATCACGCCGCCCGCCGGCGGCTCCTCGGCGACGATGACCGGCGCCTCGAGGTCGTGGGTCGGGTCTGGTGTCGCCACGAGGCTGGCGCTCGGCTCGGCGCTTTGACGCGGGGAGAGCGTGTGCTCGATCGGTGCCTCGGTGCAGGCAACGCTCACGAGGGCCAGCGCCAACCAAGCGAGGGTGAGTCTTGGCGGCCGGTGACACCTCACGAGAGGTGCCTGGGGATCGCGGTGGCTGTCATGGGGGTCATTGTCGAGCATCGCCAATGCGCAAGGCGTTCAGGCCTGGGAGGGCACGGGGACCACATCGTGCCCAGGATCAGGACCAAAGTACCCCC
>CAZDAV010000021.1:0-1968 GCA_964503725.1 uncultured Steroidobacteraceae bacterium | reverse complement strand
ATTGGTATGGTCGCCCGGGGACCAATTTCGCCGCGGGCACGGCGGATGCGAGTCCCGGCGTGTCGTCGGAACCCTTACCTGGGACGGTGGAGGCGCGGACAACAACTGGTCCACCCCGAACAACTGGTCGACTGACACCGTCCCCGTCGCTGGCGAGGCGATCGTCAACGCTCGAGGGCCACGCACGAGGCGCTGATCGCCGCGTGTCGCTCGGCTAGGCTTGGCGGCCGATGACTCCGGACGCCCGCCTCCTCTTCGCCACACGCATCCTGCGGATGTTCGGCTACGGGCTGCTCTCGGTGGTGCTGGTGCTCTACCTGGTGGCCCTCGGCATCAACGGCGTGGCCGTGGGGCTGATCCTGACCCTGACCCTCATCGGCGACGCGGCGATCAGCCTGTGGCTGACGACCCGCGCCGACCGCCTTGGACGGCGGCGCATCCTCCTGGCCGGGGCCGTGCTGATGGTCCTGGCGGGGATCGTCTTCGCCGTGTCGCGCGACCCGTGGATCCTCCTCGTGGCGGCCACCATCGGCGTCATCAGCCCCAGCGGCAACGAGGTTGGTCCGTTCCTGGCTGTCGAGCAGGCCTCGCTGACGCAGACGCTGCCCGATCGTGACCGCACCCGCGTCTTCGGCTGGTACAGCCTCGTCGGCTCGCTGGCGACCGCGATCGGCGCCCTATGCGCCGGGCTGCTGGCACAGCTGCTGCAGGGACTCGGGGCGAGCCTGCTGGACTCGTATCGCGCGGTGGTCGTCAGCTACGCCGCTGTCGGCATCGGCCTGGCCGGGCTCTTCTGGCTTCTGTCGCCGGCGATCGAGGTGCCGATGCGCAACGCGACCCCCGCCACGCGGCTTGGCCTGCATCGGTCGCGCGGGATCGTGCTACGCCTCACGGCGCTCTTCGGCCTTGACGCCTTCGCCGGCGGGTTCGTGATGCAGAGCCTGGTCGCGTATTGGCTCCACGTCCGGTTCGGTGCCGAGCCGGCCACGCTGGGGGGCGTCTTCTTCGTGGCGAACCTGCTGGCCGGCTTCTCGGCGTTGGCAGCCGCACGGTTGGCGGGGCGCATCGGTCTCATCAACACCATGGTCTTCACGCACCTGCCATCCAATCTGCTGCTGATCGCGGTGCCGCTCATGCCGAGCCTGCCCCTGGCGGTGGGCGTTCTGCTGGCCCGATTCGCCATCAGCCAGATGGATGTACCGACACGGCAGTCGTACACCATGGCGGTGGTCGACCCCGATGAGCGCTCAGCGGCGGCCGGGGTGACCGGCATCGGGCGAAGCCTGGGGGCGGCGGTATCGCCGTCGATCGCGATCCCGCTCCTGCAATCGGTGCCGCTGGCCGGGCTGCCGTTCATCATCGGCGGCGGGCTGAAGATCATCTACGACCTGCTGCTGCTGCGCGGTTTCCGCGCCGTGCGCCCGCCGGAGGAGGTCGAGCCCGAACGCCCCGCCTGAAATCGTGCGGCGGCAGGTACCGGAGTCCTGCCCGGGACTGCACCAGACCGCATTCCGGCATTTCGAGGCTCATCGGTCGCAATGTCCGACCCGCGCGAGCCGGACCCCCCGGCACGATCACGTCATGGCAGCAATGGTCGTCGGGACCGATGCTCACCGCCTCGAAACCGTGGGCTCAGCGAATCGTTCCGTTCCTCGAAGGGATGACGGTGAGCCCCATCCCGCGGAAGGGGAACGATCCGTCGTCCGCCTCGAAACGGAATCCGGCGTCCGCGCCGAGTATCTCGGCCATCGTCAGGTCGGCAACTTTCCCCGACCGGTCGGTGGTGCGGTCGAGCGTGTCGTCATGAATCACCGCCAGCTGGCCATCAGCGGTGAGATGCACATCGAGTTCAATGGCGTCCGCCCCTGCCTCGACCCCGAGCCGAAACGCCTCCATCGTGTTCTCCGGGGTGACGCTAGCTCTAGTTCCCAATCAGGTTGTTGACGGGTGAGGGCCCGTATCCTTCGG
>CAZDAV010000020.1:0-11403 GCA_964503725.1 uncultured Steroidobacteraceae bacterium | reverse complement strand
CGAAGATCGACATCTTCATCGCCGATGCGCTCGGTCGCGATTGGCAGATGGCCACCGTCCAGCTCGACTACCAGTTGCCGCAGCGCTTCGACCTCGAGTACCGGGCAGCGGACGGCGGCGTCGAGCGCCCGGTGGTCATCCACTACGCCATCTATGGCAGCTTCGAGCGCTTCATCGGGGTGATCATCGAGCACTACGCCGGCGCCTTCCCGGCGTGGCTCGCCCCGCTGCAGGTAATGGTCATCCCCATCGCCGATCGGCACAACGAGTACGCCGGCCACGTCCGCGCCGCCTTGCTGTCGGCTGGGCTGCGCGCGGAGGTCGACGACCGCTCCGAGCGAATGCAGGCCAAGCTGCGCGACGCCCAGGAGCAGAAGGTGCCGGTCATGCTCGTGCTCGGCGACCGCGATCAGGAGGCGGGCGCGGTCAGCCCGCGGCTGCGCACCGGCGAATCGATGCAGGGCGTGCCGCTCGCCGAGTTCATCGCCGACCTGCGCGGTCGTGTCGACGGTCGCGAGCTGTGGCCCTACCCCGCGCCGGAGGCCCAGCCCTGAGGAAGATGCGCGGGGTCGGCCAGCTGGCCCTGCACTCCACGGACCCGTCGCGGGCGGCCGAGTTCTACGAGTCCGCCTTCGGCTTCCGTCGCCGGGCGGCCGACGAGGGCGGGGTGGATCTCGAATTGGGCGGATTCGAGCTCAGCTTCCGTCGTGCCGAGCGCCCTGCTCGCGACGGGATGCAGCTCGGCTTTCGGGTCGACACCGCCGCCGAGGTCGACGCCTGGGCCCAGGAGCTGAGCCAGCGTGGCTTTGCCCTGCTCGGGCCGGCATCGGGCGATCGCTGGGAGGGGACACGCTCGTTCCGGGTCAGCGACCCCGACGGGCGTCAGGTGGCGGTCTTCTACCACTACCCGGCCTAGGGTCGCGCGTTGACCCTGTGTCGGGCATCGGTGTATAGTCGGCCGGCGTTTGCGCATCGGTATGGGCCACGCGTCCTGATCGGACGGTGGCTCATTTGTTGAAGGAGCGGCAGCACTCATAGCCAAGGATCTCCGAATCAACGACATGATCCGCGTCCGAGAGGTGCGGGTCATCGACGATGAGGGACAACAGCTCGGCGTTCTGCAAACCACGGAAGCCCTGGC
Organism: uncultured Steroidobacteraceae bacterium; assembly: GCA_964503725.1. Lineage (GTDB taxonomy): Bacteria > Chloroflexota > Limnocylindria > QHBO01 > QHBO01 > CF-167. Next base: position 10,262 of record CAZDAV010000020.1, on the reverse strand, counting down.
ACTGGCCCAGGAGAAGGGACTCGACCTCGTGGAGGTCGCTCCCGCCGCCGTCCCGCCGGTCTGCCGGATCCTGGACTACGGGCAATACAAGTACGAGCTCCAGAAGCGCGAGCGTGAAGCGAAGCGGAAGCAGAAGTCGCAGACCTTCAAGGAGATCCGCCTTCGGGTCAAGATCGATGTCAACGACCTGCGGACGAAAATGCGACGAGCGGGGGAATTCCTGGATGACGGGGATCGGGTAAAGGTCACCGTCCAGTTTCGCGGACGCGAGATGAGCCACGCCAACCTGGGGCGTGACCTGCTCGATCGGGCGGCCGAGATCCTCACGGAGCACGGCGTGATCGAGCGGCCACCGCTCCTCGAGGGCCGCAACATGTTCATCGTGATGGCCCCGCACGAGAAGCGGGTCGAGAAGAAGAGCGACCGGGCCGAACCGACCGACGGGGCCGATGCCCCCGCAGCCGTGGGAGGCGAAACGATCGCCGACGCGCTCGTCGCCAAGGGCAAAGCCCCGGTCGCGACGATCGAGCCGGAGCCAACGGAGCAGATCCAAGATGCCAAAGATCAAGACTCACAAGGGAACGGCCAAGCGCTATAGGAAGACGGGCTCGGGCAAGTGGGTCCGACCGAAAGCGGGCAGCGGCCATCACCTGGAGATCAAATCGAGCAGCCGGAAGCGCCGCTATGCAGGCACGACCGCCGTCGCCGGCGTCCATGACAAGCAGCTCAGTCGGCTCCTTCCACACACCTAGAGGCTGATTCATGTCCCGCGTCAAGCGTGGCGTTCCCGCGCACAAGCGACACAAGAGGCTCCTTGCCCAGGCGGTGGGTCGCCGCGGCACGCGCTCGACCCTCATCCGACCGGCTCGCGAGGCGCTCTTCCACGCACTGGTTTACGCGTATCGCGATCGGCGCGACCGCAAGCGCGACATGCGTCGCCTGTGGATCGAGCGGATCAATGCAGCCAGCCGTCAGCACGGCATGCCTTATGGCCGTTTCATCGCTGGCCTGAAGTCCGCCGGGGTCGAGATCGACCGCAAGATGCTGGCCGACCTGGCGATCCGCGACACGGTGGCGTTCGGCAAGATCGTCGAGACGGCCAGGGCATCGTTTAGCGGCTAGCCGGCATCGCCCCATGCCGGCACGTCGGCCCTGCTCCGAAAGTGAGGAGCGGGGCCGTTTCGTTTCCCCGATGATTCGGATGAACCGATGAGCGACCTTCGCGACAACCTCCAGCAGCTCCAGGCCGATGCCCTCCGCCGCGTCGCAGAAGCGCCCGACCTCGCGGCGGTCGAGGCACTGCGCTCCGCGCTCCTGGGTCGCTCGGGGGAGCTGACCCTGCTCTTGCGCCAACTCGCCGACGTCGATCCTGAGGAGCGACCGGCGGTGGGGAAGCTCGCCAACGACGTGCGGGACGAGGTCGAGGTGGCGCTCCGGTCCCGACTCGAGCAGCTGAGCGCCGGAGCCGCCGAGACCCGGCTTGCGGCCGAAGCGATCGACATGAGCGGCCCGGGTCGCCCCTTCCGGATCGGGCACCTGCATCCGACCATGAGCGTCGAGCGCGACCTGCGCGAGATCTTCCACGCGTTCGGCTTCGAGGTCTTCGAGGGACCGGAGATCGAGACCGATGCGATGAATTTCGAGGCGCTGAACATCCCGCCCGATCATCCGTCGCGCGACCTGTGGGACACGCTCTACGTCGCCGAGCCGGGCAGTGAGCCGCCCCGGCCGGCGGCGGACGGCACGATTCTGCGCACGCACACCAGCCCGGTTCAGATTCGAGCCATGCGGGCGCTGGCACCGCCGATCCGGGTGATCATGCCCGGGCGCTGTTACCGCTACGAGGCCGTCGACGCCTCGCGTAACTTCGAGTTCTTCCAGGTGGAGGGCCTGGTCGTCGACCGTGACACGAGCCTCGCCGACCTGAAGGGCACGCTCGAGGAGTTCGCGCGAGCCCTGTACGGAGAGTCGACGCGGACGCGGTTTCGGCCCGGCTATTACCCATTTACCGAGCCGAGCGCCGCATTCGATGTGGGCTGCCTGGTGTGCGGCGGCAGCGGCTGCGCCGCGTGCGGGCGATCGGGCTGGATGACGATCCTCGGGGCCGGCATGGTGCACCCGACCGTATTGCGCGCCGGCGGGATCGACCCTGACGACTTCCAGGGCTACGCCTTTGGCATGGGGCTCGACCGCATCACCCTGCTGCGCCACGGGATCCCGGACCTGCGCCTGCTCATGAGCGCCGACCTGCGCTTCCTCGACCAGTTCGCGGCGGGGCGGTAGCGATGCGCGTGCCGCTCGCCTGGCTGCGCGACTACGTCACGTTCGACCTCTCGCCGCGGGCGCTGGCCGAGGCGCTGACCATGCGCGGCCTGGAGGTGAGCGCGATCGAGGTGTCAGGGGCGGACTGGAGCGACGTGGTGGTCGGGCGGCTGCTCTCGATCGAGCGGCATCCCAATGCGGACAAGCTGTGGCTGACGAGCGTCGACATCGGCTCCGGCGAGGCGCTCCAGATCGTGTGTGGGGCTGACAATATTGTCGCGGGGCAGCTGGTGCCGGTGGCCAAGGTGGGTGCCGTCCTGGTGGGGGGCCGGCGGATCGAGCGCACGAAGATACGTGGGGTGGAATCGCAGGGCATGCTCTGCTCTGCGATCGAGCTGGGCCTGGGCGACGACGCGGAGGGGATCCACATCCTCGGGAGCGGCGACGAGCATCCGCTCGGCGCGGAGCTGGCCCCGATTCTCGGCGACGTCGTGCTCGACGTGGACGTCAAGCCGAACCGGGGAGACGCCCTGTCGATGGTCGGCCTGGCACGCGAGGTGGCTGCGCTCGTTGGGTCGCCGCTGCGCCTGCCGGAGACCGCGGTGGCCGAGGCGACGGATCTGTCGACGGCCGACCACGTCAGCATCGTCATCGAGGATCCAATCGGCTGCCCGCGCTTCACGGCCCGCTGGTTCGCGGACGTGCGCAATGGACCATCCCCGGGATGGATGCAGCGTCGCCTGCTGGCCGCCGGGATGCGGCCGATCAGTGGGGTGGTCGACATCACCAACTACGTGATGCACGAGCTCGGTCAGCCGATGCACGCGTATGACGGGGACGCGGTGCCGGGCGGTCGGATCGTCGTCCGCCGCGCGCATGACGGGGAGCGCCTCGAGACGATCGACCACGAGGTGCGAATGCTCGACGAGGGCATGCTGGTCATCGCCGACGCCGAGCGTGTCATCGGGCTTGCCGGAATCATGGGCGGCGCCGGCACCGAGGTGCGAGACACGACGACACGCGTGATCCTGGAATCGGCGATCTTCCACGGGCCGACGATTCGGAGCACGGCGCGCCGGCTCGGCCTGCGCTCCGAGGCGAGCCTTCGCCACGAGAAGGGGATCGGGCACTATCTGCCACGCATGGCGGCCGATCGCGTCGCCGGCCTGTTGGCCGAGATCACCGGGGCCCGGGTGGCAGCTGGCATCGCGGACAACGATCCGGAACCGCGACCTCGGCTCGTGGTCACCGTCGACTTGCGTCGCGCCGAACGGCTGGTCGGGCTCCCGCTGGTCGCTGAGCGGGTCGCGGAGCTGCTCGCGCCCCTCGAATTCGGCGTCCAGACCCGACCGGATGCGAGCGTGGCGGTCACCGTCCCGGACCATCGTTCCGACGTCGTGGCGCCCGAGGACGTCGCCGAAGAGATCGCACGCAGCCATGGGTACGACCGCATCGAGGGTCGCCTGCCGCAGCCGGCGCTGCCGCCGTATCGGGCCGATCCGAGCGAGCCGCGCCACCGCATCCGACGCATCCTGGCGGGGATCGGCCTGGACGAGGTCGTGACGCATGCCCTCATCGGGCCGTCGGACCTGGCGCGGAGCGGCTACGACCCGGCCGATCCCGATTACGTGCGCGTCGCCAACCCGATCGCCGAGGCCCACAGCATGCTGCGCCCGACGATGGTCCCGTCCCTGCTCGCATCGCTCGCCGAGAACGTGCGCATGCGACGCAGTGACCCGTGGCTGTTCGAGGTCGGGAAGACCTACTGGATGTCGGCGCGCAAGCCACCGGCCTGGGCCGACACGGCCGGCACCGGGCGCGCGGAGGCGTGGCACGTGGGGATCGGCCTGCTCGGCCCTCGCCTCAGCGGCGATCCGGGGGCGCCGACCCGCGACGCGGACGTGGACGATCTGAAGGCGATCGTGAATGCCATGCACGCGGCGCTCGGTGCCCCGGCGCCGGCCTATCGGGCCGAGGCGGCCGACGATCGCCATGCCCACCTCCACCCTGGTCGTGCGGCCCGCCTGTACGACCCGTCGGAGCGTCCATACGGCAGCCTGGGTGAGGTTCATCCGGTCGTCGCCGCGGATTGGGGGCTCCCGGGACGGCCCGTGGTGGCCGCCATCAACCTGCCGCAGCTGCTCGCGCTCGTCCCGGACCTGGCGCGGGTCGCTGCCGCGTCCGCCGCACAACCGGTCGACCGAGACCTGTCCGTTGTGCTGGAGGACGCCGCGCCGCTCGGCGAGCTGCTGCGCATCGTGCGCAGTGCCGCCGGCTCGACCCTCGTCTGGGCACGCCTCTTCGATACCTATCGGGGGCCGCAGGTTGGGACCGGCAAGGTGTCGTATGCCGTGACGCTTCGCTTCCAGCCGGAGACAAGCGGCGGTGAGCGCGAGGTCGAACGTGCCATGAACCGAATTCGCGGCGCCGTGCAGCATCACCTCGGCGCCCAGGTTCGGTAACGTCTTTCGCTGCCCTGGTGGGGCTGCTACGCTTCCGGTCGGCCGAGCGGGACACGGCTGAACCGCGCTAGGAGAGGCATGCATGGAGCTTCTGCAGAGGCTGGGCCCGATTGACCTGTTCATCGTGGCGAGCCTGGCCGCCGGCGTCTTCGCCGGATTCACGCAGGGCATGATCCGATACGCGCTGAGCGGGTTGGTGGTCATCGTGGCCTTCATCATCGCCAGCCAGCTGCGCGGTCCGCTCTTCGAGCTGGTTGGCTTCTGGGACGCCTTTACGCCGGAACTGCGGGAGCAGATCGTCTTCCTGGTCCTGTTCGTGGGCCTGGCCATCGCCGGCTGGTTCATCGTGCGCGTCTTCTGGCGCGGCACCCGGCTTCCGATCGCCAAACAGCTCGACGAGCTGGGTGGTGCCGTGCTCGGGCTGCTCTTCGCCGCTCTCGCGATCGTCATGACCCTGGTGGTGATGGACACGTTCTTCCAGACCGCCCCCGACTCGGCAATCGCGGGGGCGGGGCCGCTCAAGGGCTTCTACGAGGCGATGGACAGCTCGGTCCTGGTCGACTTCTTCCGCAGCACGCTGATCCCCACCTTCGGGCAGCTGGCTCGCCCCTTCGTCCCCGAAGAGATCGCCGAGTTCCTGACCGCGCCGTGAGTTCGGCGGCGGAGGTCGCTGCTGCCGAGCCGGCTGGCGCGGCGGGGCTGCCTCGCCCCCGGTTCATCGACGATCGTGGCTGGTTCGACCGATCAGCGGCAGACCTTGCGCCGGACCTGCTCGGCGCCATCCTCGTGCACGACACTCCCCGGGGCCGGATCGCCGGCCGCATCGTCGAGGTCGAGGCCTATCTCGGGCCCGAGGACCGGGCCGCCCACTCGTCACATGGCCGCACTGCCCGCAACGGCGTGATGTTCGGGCCGCCCGGTCACCTGTACGTCTACCTGGTGTACGGGATCCATCACTGCTGCAACGTGGTGTGCGGCCCGGGCGACAAGCCGGAGGCCGTGCTGCTGCGCGCGGCGCAGCTGATCGAGGGAGAGGAGTTGGCGCGCGGCCGTCGCGGGGGAGTGCCGCGGCAGCGGCTCGCCGCCGGACCGGGCAACCTGGCCTCCGCATTCGGGATCGATCGGCAGCTCGATGGCATCGACCTGCTCTCCGGACCGGTGCGCCTCGCCGCCGGGCCCCGCAAAGGCCGGGTCGTCAGGACGCCACGCATCGGTGTCGAGTACGCCGGTGACTGGGCAGCCCGCCCGCTTCGCTATGTGATCGCCGATGAGCCCACCCGCACGCGATCCTGAGCCGGCTGCCGGGGCCGCGGCCGATCCGGGCACGCTGCGAGCCCTGGAGTTTGCCGCCATCGTCGAGCAGCTGGTCGAGCTCACGGCGTTCCCGCCGTCGCGCGAGCTCGCCGCTGACACCATTCCGCTCGCCGATGCCGCGCACGTCGGGCTGCTTCACGACCAGACCGACGAGGCCGCACGCCTGCTGGAGGAGCAGGCCCAGGCAACCATCGGCGGGGCCCGCGACATCAGGCCGGCCCTGGAGCGCGCGCGGCGCGGAGGGCGGTTGACGCCGGCCGACCTCCTGGATATCGCCGAGACCCTGCGCGCAACCGGGCTCTTCGCCGCGCGCCTGGCCGATTGGCGCGGGACGCATCTCGCCGCCGTTCGCGATGACCTCGACGATGCGCCACAGTTGCGCTCGCGGATCGAGCGGACGGTCGACGATGCCGGCGAGATCCTGGACAGCGCTTCGCCGGCGCTGGCTGCCGTTCGAAGACGGTTGCGCACCGCGCAGGATCGCGTCCGGGAGCGGTTGAACACGATGCTGCGCTCATCCGCGCTGGCGGGCGTCATCGGCGAGGCGATCGTGACGATGCGGGCGGGGCGCTACGTGATCCCGATTCGCGCCGAGGCGAAGAGCAAGCTGAAGGGGATCGTGCACGACCAGAGCGCCTCGGGGGCGACGCTCTTCATCGAGCCGCTGACCGTGGTCGACCTCAACAACACGTGGACCCAGGCCACGCTTGATGCAGCCCGCGAGGAGGAGCGCATCCTCGACGAGCTGTCGGCCGAGGTCGAAGGTCGGGCCGAGGCGCTGCTCGCGTCGCTCGGCGCGCTGGCCCGAGCCGACATGTGGATGGCCCGCGCCCGACTCGGACTGCAACTCGACGCCGTGCGTCCGCAGGTCGCGGATGATGCCGCCGAGCTGCTCACCGCGCGGCACCCGCTGCTTGGCCCGCAGGCCGTACCGATCGACCTGCGCATCGGCGAGCGATTCGGATATCGGGCGCTGATCGTCACCGGTCCGAATACCGGCGGCAAGACGGTGTCGCTGAAGACGCTCGGCCTCCTGGCGCTCATGAACCAGGCGGGGCTGAGGGTCCCCGCCGCCGAGGGGGCGCGACTGCCGGTCTTCCGGCGCGTGATGGCCGATATCGGCGACGAGCAGAGCATCGCCCAGTCCCTCTCGACCTTCTCGAGCCACCTGCGCAATGTGGTTCGTTTCGTCGCGGCCGCAGGCCCCGGGACCCTGGTCCTGCTGGACGAGATCGGCGCCGGCACGGACCCGACCGAAGGTTCGGCCTTGGCCATGGCGATTGTCGAGCGGCTGCTGTCCGTGGGAGCCATCGTGGCAGCGACGACCCACTACGCCGAGCTGAAGGCATTCGCCCAGGAGCACGAGCTGGTGACGAACGCCTCGGTCGCCTTCGACGTCGCCACGCTGCGCCCGACCTACCGGCTGGAAATCGGCCTGCCGGGGAAGTCACAGGCATTCGCGATCGCCGAGCGGCTGGGGCTGTCGGCCGAGATCCTGGCCGACGCGCGCTCCCGGCTGGCGGCCGAGCACGTGACCCTGGAGGAGACATTGGCGGCCATCGCTCGCACCGAGGAGGCTCGCGTCGCCGAGCTCGAGCAGGCCCGCGCCGAGCGCGAGGCAGCCGGGGAGGACCGCGAGCTGGCACGCGGTGGGGTCACGCGCGCCCGTCGGGAGGCGGCCGAGATGCTGGCCGAGGCCCGCCGTGCGGCGGATCAGATGCTCGCGCACGCCGAGCGCGAAGTGGAAGTCGTGCGTCGCGAGCTGACGCGACAGCGCAACCTGCGCCCGCCGCGCGCCGGCGCCGCGGGGACGAAGGCCGCGTTCGACGAGCTCGCGTCGCGCGCCTCGCGCGCCCGGGTCGAGGTGCAGGGCACGGCGCCCGCCGGACCCGAGATGGGGGAGCATGGCGATGATGCGCAACCGCGGATCGGCCTCTGGGGGCGAAGCCGAACCCTCGGCAGCGTCGGTCGCATCGTCGAAGTCAGCGGACGCACCGGCCGCGTGACCTTGGAGACCGACGAGGCGCGGGTGGTGGTGCCGGGCGACGACATCGAAGTGATCGCCGAGCCCATCGCGGGCCCCACTCCGCGGGACGAGGGGGCGGGCGAGCTGCGCCGACGGGCCGCCGGCCGCATCGCACCGCGCCTGGATCTCCGCGGCGAGCGGGTCGAGGCTGCCATCGAGCAGCTCAGCGCCTATCTCGACGACGCGCTGCTGGCCGGCCTCGATGAGGCTGTGATCCTGCACGGTGCGGGCACCGGTGCGCTACGACGCTCCGTACGCGAGTTCCTGGCGGAGCATCCGCGGGTCCGGTCCACGCGCTCGGGACGCCGCGACGAGGGAGGCGACCAGGCCACCATCGCCGAGCTGTAGCGCTTACAGGCCGGGCGAGTCGCTCGGCAGCGCGGTCGGTGTCGGCGACGGCGTGGGAGAGCCGGTCGGCAGCGCCGTCGGGGACGGCGTTGGCAGCGGGGTCGGCGAGGGCGTGGGAGACGGCGAGGGCGTCGGTGTGGAAGTCGGAATCTCGCCGGGGGTGCACATCTCGGTCGGAGCGAGCGGTGCGCCGAGGGCTGGGGAAGGGGAGCGGCGCAGATCGCCCTCCTTGCCGCGGTGCAGCCCGATCCAGGCCCGGTTCGCCTCCTCCCAGGTCGGATGGCCGGCCTCGTAGCCGACCAGGTCGAGGTACAGCTTCTCGTCAGGCACCAAGGGAGCTGGTTCGCCGCTGGGGATCGGACCGGCGGACGGGGAGAGCGGCGCGGTCGCCGGGTCGCCACAGCCGGGCTGCCAGATCTTGCCGGTCTGCGCTTCGATGATCAGCTCGCGGTAGAGCCCGTCGCGTTGTGCCGGTCGGTGCGCGGCGGCAAAGACCTCGGTGATCCTTGACTGGGTGAACTCGCTCGGGAGGAACCCCGTCACGGCGTCCACCTCGACTTCGACGATGTCAGAGGGCTGCGGGAAGTCGCGCAGCGGCAGGGCGGCGGCGGCAGTCACCTCGGCCATGTAATCGTGCCAGATGAAGGTCGGTCCATCGGCCGCGAAGACGTCCTTGATGTCGGTGAAGTCGCTGTTGCCGACCCACACCCCGGTCACGATCGCGCCCTCGCTGATGGTCGGATCGGGGTCGGGGGCAAGGTACCCGAACGCCTGGAGGTCGCGGAAATCGTTCGTGGTCCCCGTCTTCAGGGTTGCGGGTCGGCGGCCCGCATCGGTTGTCAGCTGGAAGCGCTGACCCCACACGATATTGGTGGCCGGATTGGTGTTGTCGGCCAGGATGTCCGTGACCAGGTAGGCCGCCTGCTCGCTGAGCACCCGCTCTGGCTCCTGTGCATCGGTTGCGTGGTCGTAGATGACGTTCCCGTCGCGGTCCGAGATCGACGTGATCAGGAACGGCTCGGCCAGGACCCCACCGTTGGCGAGAGCACCGTACGCGCCGGCAAGGTCGAGCATGTGGACGCCGATGGTGCCGAGCGTCAGCGAGGGGACGGCCACCTCGCCCCCATGCTGCGGATCCCACTCCAGGCCGAGTCGCACACCCATGTCGACCACGTTCTGGGTCCCGATCAGCTGCTGCGCCTTGGTGACGGGGATGTTCCACGAGTACTTCAGCGCATCGCGGACCCGCACCGGCCCCCGCTCGGCGCCGCTGGCGTTCGGCACCGTATAGCCTTCCGCGATCACGCCCACGACGTCCATGAGCATGGTGGCCGGCGTGATGACGCCACGCTCGAAGCCAGTGGCGTAGGTGATCGGCTTGAAGGCGGACCCGGACTGTCGAAATGCCTGCCCGACCACGTCGTAGGCCGGCTGGTGCGCCAGCGTCGCCTCGCCGTAGTAATTCGCCGATCCGACGTAGGCGATGACGGCGCCAGTCCGATAGTTGATCGTGACCAGCGCGTCGTTGTTGATGTTGCGGCCCTGCAGCTGCTTGATCCAGCGCAGCGCCGGCTCGCCGTACTTGGCGGTCAGCTCGTCATCGGTGAGGCGGTCCATGTCATACGCCACGCCGGCCCACTTCTCGGCGAACACCTGGTAGCCCTCGTAGTCGAGCGTGGTCTCGATGAGCAGGCCGCCGCGATCGAGGAGATCCTCGCCGCCTAGCAGCTCCGCGGCCGCGCGACGCACCGCGTACACGAAATGGGGTGCCTTGTATTGCTGATTGGGCGGCGGGACCAGGACGATCCGTTCGTCTGCCGCCTCGTCGCGCTGCGCCCCGGTGATGGCGC
>CAZDAV010000019.1:0-11759 GCA_964503725.1 uncultured Steroidobacteraceae bacterium | reverse complement strand
AGACGGTCCTGGTCGGCATCGATGCCGGCACGACCAAGGTGACGACCCTCATCGGGGAGGTCGATCGCGGCGGCGACGTCAACATCATCGGCTATGGCATCGCGCCCTCGGTCGGGATGAAGAAGGGCATGGTCGCCAACATCGACCAGACCGTGAACTCGATCGCGGCCAGCCTCGAGAAGGCCGAACGCCTGTCCGGCTACAAGATCAGCTCCGCCTTCGTCGCCGTCGGCGGCAGCCATATCAGCAGCCAGAACAGCCGCGGCGTCGTCGCCGTCTCCGGGCACAAGCGGGAAGTCAGTCGCGAGGACGTGGCCCGCGCGACCGAGGCGGCCAAGGCGATCCAGGTCCCCTCCAACCGCGAGATCCTGCACGTCATCCCGCGCGGCTACATCGTCGACGGGCAGGAGGGGATCAAGGATCCGCTCGGCATGAGCGCGGTGCGCCTCGAGGTGGAGACCCATATCGTGGCCGGGGCGGCGACCAGCATCCAGAACCTCTCCAAGTGCATCGCCAACGCCAACGTCCAGATCGACGAGATGGTGATCAGCTCGCTGGCTTCCGCCGAGGCGACCCTGACCGATACCGAGAAGGAGCTGGGCGTGATGGTCGCCGACATCGGCGGCGGCACGACCGACCTGGCCATCTTCACCGATGGCGCCGTCTATCACTCGGCGGTCCTCCCGGTCGGCGCCATCAATGTCACGAACGACGTGGCGATCGGCCTGCGCACGAGCCTTGACCTGGCCGAGGAGATCAAGATCAAGCACGGATCGGCCAACCTGGCCGAGATCGCCCCCGAGGAGCTGCTGAACGTCGCGATCCTGGGCGAGGGCGGTGGCCAGACGATCCAGCGCAAGAAGCTGTGCGAGATCATCGAGGCGCGGATGGGGGAGATCTACTCGCTCATCGGCGAGGAGATCAAGCGCTCCGGGCACGGCGGCCTGCTCCCGGCAGGCGTCGTCTTGACCGGTGGCGGAGCGCGGCTGGGCGGCGTCGCCGAGCTGGCGCGCGAGGTGCTCCAGATGCCGGTCCGGGTCGCGTCGCCACAGGGCGTCGGCGGCCTGATGGACCAGCTCTCCAACCCGGCCTTCAGCGCGCCGATCGGGCTGCTCCTGTGGGGCGCCCACCACATCGGCACCGAGCCGATCAGCTTCTCGACCAGCTCCACCATGAGCGGCGGGTTGGGCCGCGTGATGGACTGGCTGCGGGGGCTCTTCCCCGGCTGATCCGCGCGTCGGTACTGCCTCCCGCTGTGGAGCGTTGGGCGACCTCTCCACCGCGATTTCGACGATGTGGATAACTCGGCGGGCGTATGTGGACAAATCGGACCACGCTGCGTCGCCGGGCTGGGTAGAATCGATCAAGCCCGCGCGAGCTCCGGGTTGTCATACACCCGCCCAGCCACCAGCCAGCCAACGCGCAGGAGAATCCCTCATGCCGCTCCGTTCCGACGCAGAGCATTTCGCACTTATCAAGGTCATCGGCGTCGGTGGCGGCGGCTCGAATGCCGTGAACCGGATGATTCGCGCCGAGATGATGGGCGTCGAGTTCATTGCCGTGAACACCGATGCCCAGGCGCTGCTCCAGAGCGATGCCCCCCACAAGATCCGGATCGGCGACAAGCTGACCCGCGGCCTTGGCGCAGGCGCCGACCCCGCGGTCGGGCAGCGCGCCGCCGAGGAGGACAGCGAGAAGATCTACGAGGCGCTCAAGGACGCCGACATGATCTTCATCACCGCGGGCATGGGTGGCGGGACGGGATCGGGCGCGGCGCACGTCATCGCCGAGATCGCCAAGGACCTTGGCGCCCTGACGGTCGGCGTCATCACCAAGCCCTTCAGCTTCGAGGGGGTCCGGCGCAAGCTCGTCGCGGAGCAGTTCAGCGAGCTGCTCAAGGAGAAGTGCGACACGCTGATCACCATCCCCAACGATCGGCTGCGCGAGGTGGTCGACAAGAAGACGAGCATCCTGGATGCCTTCCGTGTCGTCGACGACGTCCTGCGCCAGGGTGTGCAGGGCATCAGCGACCTGATCACCGTGCCGGGCCTCATCAACCTCGACTTCGCCGATGTCAAGACGATCATGCGCGACGCGGGGTCGAGCATGATGGGCATCGGGATCGGGACCGGCGACAACCGGGCGGTCGAGGCGGCTCGCGCCGCGGTCATGAGCCCGCTGCTCGAGGTCAACATCACCGGCGCGCGCGGCATCCTGTTCAACGTCACCGGCGGCAGCGACCTCGGCCTGTTCGAGGTCAACGAGGCGGCCGAGGTGATCAAGGAGGCTGCCGACCCGGAGGCGAACATCATCTTCGGCACGGTGATCGACGATCGCATGCGCGACGAGGTCAAGGTGACCGTCATCGCCACCGGCTTTGACGCGACCCGCAAGCCGCGCAGTCCGGGCCGGGCCGTGACCGCGTCCGCCGCGGTGGCGACCGGCATCGAGGCCTCGCTCGACGAGCGCAGCCGCGAGATCCTGGCCGAGATCGAGCGCGACCGCGCGGAACGCCAGACGCTCGAGGACCAGATGCCGGAGACCTCTCCGTTCGCCGCGAGCGAGCGACCCGCCGCCAAGCCGAGCGAGCGTGAGCCGATGCCGGTGCGGGGCAGCGGGCTCGATCGCCCGTCCTACGGCGAGACCGACCTGGATATCCCCTCCTTCCTTCGCCGCAAGAGCGAGTAGCGCCCGGATGGACCGATGCGCCCCGGCCCTGCAGCCGGGGCGCTCGCATATCCGGGGGCCCGCGCCCGATGCTGCCGATCGTCGAGCCGCCGCTCAGCGCTGAGCTGATCCGGGCTCGCCACGGCGCGCTGCTGGCGCGTCTGCGCCGCGCGGCCGAGGCTGGTGGGCGCGATCCGGACAGATTCCGGTTGGTGGCCGTCACCAAGGGCTTCGGCCTGGACCTGGTTCGAGCGGCTCACGCCGCGGGGCTGACCAGCTTTGGGGAGAACCGGGTCCAGGAGGCGCTGCCGAAGGTCGCCGCGGTGCCCGACGCCGAATGGCACCTGGTCGGCCGGCTGCAGGCCAACAAGGCCCGTCCTGCCGTTGGCGCGTTCGGCGTGATCCACTCGGTCGACTCGGTCGACCTGCTGCGCAGGCTCGATCGCATTGCCGCGGAGGAGGGCCGCGCTCCGCGCGTGCTGCTGCAGGTGAACGTCAGCGGCGAGGTGCGCAAGGGGGGCTTCGAGATGGCCGCCATGCAGGAGGAGGCGCGCCGGCGCGGCGACCTGCAGGGTGCCATCGACAGCCTCTCCGCCATCCGCGTGACCGGGCTCATGACGATCGCGCCGGAGGGGGCCACCGCCGAGGCCGCCCGCTCGGTCTTCGCGTCGCTGCGCGTCCTGCGTGACGCGCTCCAACAGCTGGGTGGCCATCCGCTCCCGGAGCTGTCGATGGGCATGTCGGCTGACGCGGAGGCGGCCGTGGCGGAGGGGGCGACACTGGTGCGGATCGGGACGGCACTCTTCGGTCCGCGACCGGGCTGAGCGCCGCGCTATCCTCCGCACGAGATGCCGCTCGTCCTCGTAAACTTCCTGCAGCTGCTGCTCGGCGTGCTGATGGTGCTGGTTCTGGCGCGGGTCGTGGTGAGCTGGGTCGCACCGATGGGGGGCGGGGGGCTGATCGCCTTCATCTACCAGGCCACCGAGCCGATCCTGGCGCCGATCCGCCGTGTGATCCCGCCCACCGGCGGGCTCGATTGGGCGCCGCTCATCGCGATGCTGGTGCTCGGCGTGCTGCTGCGCCTCGTGGTGCGGCTCTAGGCTCGCGGGGAAGCGCCGGTATACTGCGGTCCCCGCGTGGGCGATTGGCTCAGTCGGTTAGAGCGCACGGTTCACATCCGTGAGGTCACTGGTTCGAATCCAGTATCGCCCACCACCCTTTCCCCTTCGGTCGCGGAGGATCCGCCGTGAGCGAGCGGTCGATGCGGATCGCCATCTTCGGTGAGTCGTACCTGCCGTACCTGTCCGGCGTGACCGTCTCGACCGAGGCCCTGGCGCGCGGCCTGGGCGCTGCCGGTCACGAGGTCCTGCTGGTCGTACCCGCACCGAGGCACGGGGCGACGCCGGGAACGGCCGGCGCGCTGGGCCCCGACCCCCGGGTCGCCTGGCTGCCCTCGCTGCAGCTGCCCGGTCCGGCCCCCGCGGGCTACCGCGTCCCATGGCCGATCCCCTCGGCGGCCCTGCGCGCGGCGGTGGCCTTCGACCCCGAGATCGTGCACGCCCAATCGCCGTTCGTCTCCGGCCTGATGGCTCGCCGCGTCGCGCGTCGGGTGGGCGCACCGCTCGTCTTCACCCACCACACCCGATTCGGGGACTATCGCCACTACCTCGGGCCGCTGGCAGGCCCCGGCGCCGCCCTGGTCGCCGCCTACCTGCGCAGCTACTGGTCCGGCTGTGCGGCCGTGGTGGCCCCTGGCAGCGACCTGGCGGCCGAGATCGGCGACCGGCTCGCCGGCCGGCGGCGACCGCTGGTGCGGGCCATTCCGACCGGCATCGAGGTCGCGGCCATCCGTGCCATGACGCCCCGGGACGCGCGAGCACTGGCCGGCTGGTCGGCGGACACGCAGGTGGTGGCCGCGCTCGGCCGCCTGGCTCCCGAGAAGAGCGTCGACCTCCTGCTGGAGGCGTTCGCCGCCGCCGCCGCCGACCTGCCGGCGCTGCGGCTCCTGCTCGTCGGGGGTGGGCCGTCGGAGGAGACGCTGCGGAGGCGGGCAGACGCACCCGACCTGGCCGGCAGGGTCCATCTCAGCGGGCAGCTGCCACGCCACGAGGCGCTCGCCCTGGTCAAGGGCGCCGACCTCTTCATCGCCGCGTCGCGCACCGAGACGCAGGGCCTGGTGCTGGCCGAGGCCCTGGCCGCGGGGCTGCCGGTGGTGGCGCTGGCCGGGCCCGGTGTTGCGGACTCGGTGCGCCACGGCATTGACGGCGTGATCGTGCCGGCGGAGCCGACGGGCGACCGAGCGGCTCGGCTGGCCGAGGCGCTCCGCGGGTTGATCCGCGTGCCCGATCGTCGGGCGGCGCTCGCCGCCGGGGCGCTCGAGGGCGCCACGCGATTCGACGTGGCGGCGCGCATCGGGCAGGTGGTGGAGCTCTACCGCGACCTCATCGACAGACGCGCCTGAGCCCTGTCAACGGCTTGCACCGGCAGCGGCGCCGCGTACAATGCCAGCCATGCGCGTGAGTCTGACGGCCCGCTTCGTCTCCCACCCCTCGATCGAATTCGGAGCGCGGCGGACGTCGCTCCGTCGGCATCGCCTCGGCCTCCGGCGGTCACCGGTGACCTACCACCCGTCGCGAACCGGCCGTCAGCCGCTGCTCACCCTCAGCGCGCTGCGCTGCCAGACGAGTCGCTTCCAGTTCCCATCGGTTGGCCGCGTGGGCGGAGTCGGTCCGCGCCGCGCTCTCCCGTCGCTCGGGCTTCCCCGCGCACGACGCGCGTAGCGGCTCGCGTGCCCGGGCTGCGCACCGCACGAGCCACGTCGGCCGGCGGAGTCGTTCATCGGACCGAGGCAGGTCGAGCCGAGATCGTCCTCGTTCGTCGCCGCGAACCCCCGCTCTGGGCACTCCCCAAGGGAACGCCCGACTCGGGCGAGACGCTGGCCGAGACGGCGATCCGGGAGACGCGCGAGGAGACCGGGCTGCAGGTCGTGATCGAGGAGCCGATCACCTCGATCAGCTACTTCTTCATGCGACGCCGGACCCGTTTCCATAAGACGGTGCACTTCTTCCTGATGCGGCAGATCGGCGGCCGCCTCGAGGATCATGACCACGAATTCGACGAGGTCCGCTGGGTCCAGATCGAGGAGGCGCTCGAGCTGATGACGCACGCCACCGAGCGCGCCGTCGTGATGCAGGCTGCCGAGCTGCTCGCCGCTCCTGGCGAGGAGGTGGCGCTGGCGGTGGGTGGAGCGAAGTCGTGACCGATGCGCCGCCGGCGCTGCGGCGTACCCCCCTGCACGACAGCCACCTGGCCCTTGGGGCGCGAATGGTGCCGTTCGCCGGCTACGAGATGCCGGTGCAGTACAGCTCGATCATCGAGGAGCATCGGACCGTCCGCGGCGCCGTCGGCCTCTTCGACCTGAGCCACATGGGCGAGGTGCGGGTGAGTGGTGCGGAGGCCCTCGCATTCCTGCGCTACGCGGTGGTCAGCGACCCCGGCGCCCTGGAGCCGGGGCAGGCGCAGTACTCGATGCTCTGCGCGGCCGATGGCGGCATCATCGACGACCTGATCGTGTACCGCGTCGAGGATGGCTATCTCGTCGTCTGCAACGCGTCGAACCGGGATGCGGTCATCGCCCAGCTCGTCTCTCTGCAATCGCACGGCGACTTCGACGCTGCCATCGACGACCGATCCGACGGGACCGCCCTGATCGCCCCCCAGGGACCGGCCAGCCCCGAGCTGCTCTCCCGGCTCACCGACCTGGATCTCGCCTCGCTGGGCAACTACCGCTCGATGCGCGGCCGGGTGACGGGGGTCGACTGCCTGGTGGCCCGCACCGGCTATACCGGCGAGGATGGCTTCGAGCTCTTTTGCGACGCGCGCCGCGCCACGCGGGTCTGGGACGCGCTGCTGGCGGCGGGCGACGATCTCGGGCTGAAACCGTGCGGGCTGGGGAGCCGCGACACGCTCCGGCTGGAGGCGGCGATGCCCCTGTACGGCAACGAGCTGGACCGATCGGTCAACCCGTACGAGGCCAACCTGGGGCGCGTGGTGAAGATGGAGAAGGGCGAGTTCGTGGGCCGCAGCTCGCTGGCGGAGGTGCAGCGGACCGGGCCGCGCCGCCGCCTCGTCGGACTGGCGATGCGCGAGGACGCGATCGCCCGGCACGGCTATCCCGTCCGCGTCGGCGGCCACGAGGTCGGTGTGGTGACCAGCGGAACGCTCTCGCCGACGCTCGGCGAGCGGATCGCGATGGCCTATCTGCCGGCCGGGGACGCCGCCATCGGCGGTGAGGTGGAGGTGGTGGTCCGTGAGCGCCCCTACCGCGCCGAGCAGGTAAAGTTGCCGTTCTACCGACGTCCCAAGCCCGACGTCGCCTGACATCCCCGTCTGAGTCAGCCAAGGAGCCGATCGCGCCCATGTTCCCCGACGACCTGCGCTATTCCCGGGAGCACGAGTGGGTCCGCGTCGATGGCTCCGTCGCCACCATCGGCATCACCAGCTTCGCCGCCGACGAGCTGGGCGACATCGTCTTCGTCGAGCTGCCCGAGGTCGGCGCCAGGCTGACCCAGTTCGCCGCCTTCGGCGTGGTCGAGAGCGTCAAGGCGGTGAGCGACCTGTTCGCCCCGATCTCCGGGGAGGTGGCGGAAATCAACGATGCCCTGCGCGCCGCCCCGGAGCTGCTGAACAGCGATCCGTTCGGCGCGGGCTGGATCGCGAAGGTGACGCTCGCCGACGCCGCTGAGCTGGAGAAGCTGCTCGATGCCGCCTCGTACGCGGAGCTCACCGCCGGCTGATGTCCTACTCGCCGCACACCGCCGCGGATCGCGAGCACATGCTCGCGGCGATCGGGGTCGCATCGGTCGATGACCTGTTCGCCGATATCCCCGCCGCGGTGCGCGCCACCGGCTTCGACCTGCCGTCGCCGCTCAGCGAGCAGGAGGTCCGCGCCGAGCTGAGCCGCCTCGCCGGCCGGAATCGCATCCCGCGCGTCTCGTTCCTGGGCGCCGGCGTGTATCGGCACCTCGTCCCGTCGGTGGTCAGCGAGGTGATCGGTCGGAGCGAGTTCTCGACCTCGTACACCCCCTACCAGCCCGAGGTCAGCCAGGGCACGCTGCAGAGCATCTACGAGTTCCAGTCGCTCATCTGCGAGCTGACCGGCATGGAGGTGGCGACCGCCTCGCACTACGACGGCGCGACCGCGACCGCCGAGGCGGCGCTGATGGCCTGCCGCCTGACGCGGCGGGGGATGATCGCCGTCTCCAGCGCGGTCAACCCCCAGGTCCGCCGCGTGCTGGCAACGTACTGCGCCGGTCCCGGCATCGAGATCGTCGAGGTGCCGGCCGACCTCGGCGAGGGCGGCAGCGGCCTGACGCCGGTCGATGCCGCGCAACGGGTCCTGGATGATCGGTTCGCCTGCCTCATCGCGCAGCAGCCGAACATGTTCGGCGGGATCGAGCCGATGCGCGAGCTGGGGACGATCGCCCACGCAATTGGCGCACAGCTGGTCGCCGTGGTGGAGCCGACGTCGCTGGCGATCCTCGAGCCCCCCGCCGACTACGGCGCGGACATCGTCGCCGCAGAGGGGCAGCCGCTTGGCATCCCCCCGTCGTATGGCGGCCCGTACCTGGGCTTGATGGCGGCGCGCATGGCGTCGGTGCGCCAGATGCCCGGGCGCCTGGTCGGTGGCACGCGCGATGCGAAGGGGCGCCGGGGGTACGTCCTCACCCTCCAGGCGCGCGAGCAGCACATCCGCCGCGAGAAGGCGGCGAGCAACATCTGCACCAACCAGGCGCTGTGCGCGCTGGCCGCGACCGCCTACCTGACCGCCGTCGGGCCGCAGGGGCTGCGCGAGGTGGCCGATCTCTCGGCTGCCCAGGCGCGCCACGTGGCTGCGGCGATCGAGGGGGCCGGCATCGGCCGGCGGCGCTTTGACGCCCCGTACTTCGCCGAGGTCGCGATTCGCATTCCGGACGCCGCGCGCCGCCACGCCGCCCTCGTGGAGCAGGGGATCGTGGCCGGCCTGGTCCTGGAGCGCGACTACCCCGAGCTCAGCGATACGCTGCTGCTGGCGGCCACCGAGCTGACCACCGACGACGACATCGCCGCCCTGGTGACAGCGCTGGGGGAGACCCGATGAGCGTCCTCGAGCGTCCGGCGACCGGCGACGCCTCCGGTCGCGGCTCGGCCTTCCACTCCCCGGACGGGGGCGAGCAGCTGATCGTCGTCGAGCCGCTCATCTTCGACGCGTCGCGACCCGGCCGTCGCGCGGTCCGCTTCCCGGCGCCGTCGCCCGAGGCACGGGCCTCCGCGGCCGGACAGCCGCCGATCCCCGCCGAGGTGCTGCGCGCCGTGCCACCGCGCCTGCCCGAGGTGAGCGAGCTTGACCTGCTGCGTCACTTCAATCGGCTGAGCCACCTGAACCACGCCATCGACCTGGGCTTCTACCCGCTCGGCTCGTGCACCATGAAGTACAACCCCAAGGTGAACGAGTGGGCGGCCCGGCTGCCCGCGCTGGCCGACTCGCACCCGCTCGATCCCGACGCGCTGGCACAGGGCAGCCTGGAGCTGGAGTGGCTGCTCGCCGAGCTGCTCAAGGAGATCAGCGGCCTCGCCGCGGTCAGCCTGCAGCCGGCCGCCGGGGCGCACGGCGAGCTGACCGGGCTGCTCATGGCCCGCGCCTACCATAGCTCCCGGGGCGAGGGCGAGCAGCGGACCCGGGTGCTGGTCCCCGACAGCTCGCACGGCACGAATCCCGCGACCGCCACCATGGTCGGCTACTCGGCCGTCACGATTCCCTCAAACCCGCGGGGCGGGATCGATCTCGAGGCGCTGCGCGCGGCCCTCGGACCGGACACCGCGGCCCTGATGATCACGAACCCGTCGACCCTGGGCATCTTCGAGGACCAGATCGACCAGGTCGTGGCCGCGGTCCATGAAGCGGGCGCCATCGCCTACATGGACGGAGCCAACCTGAACGCCATCCTCGGCCGCTTCCGACCGGGGGAGGCGGGCTTCGACGTCATGCACTTCAACCTGCACAAGACCTTCTCGACGCCACACGGCGGCGGCGGCCCGGGTGCGGGGCCGGTCGGCGTCAGCGAGCGCCTGGCGCCGTTCCTGCCGGCGCCGATGCCGCTCCTCGTCGAGGGCGACCCTGACGAGGTCCGTCGCAACGCGTGGGCCGGCCGCAACACGCCCGGCGCCCGGTTCGCGCTCGAGGATTCCGCGCAGCGCCCGACCAGCATCGGCAAGGTGAGATCGCATACCGGCAACTTCGGCATGTTCGTGCGTGCCTATACCTATATCCGCAGCAACGGTGCTGCCGGCCTGCGCCAGGTCAGCAACGATGCCGTCCTGGCGGCCAACTACCTGCGCGTGCGCCTGGCCGATGCCTACGACCTGCCGTATGACCGCATCTGCAAGCACGAGGTCGTCTTCTCCGGTCGGCGCCAGAAGCGCGAACATGGGATCAGCACGCTCGACCTCGCCAAGGCGATCCTCGACCACGGCATCCACCCGCCCACCATCTATTTCCCGCTGATCGTCGAGGAGGCGCTCATGATCGAGCCGACCGAGACCGAGACGCTCGAGACGCTGGACGCCTTCGTGGAGGTCATGCGCGGCCTTGCCGCGCAGGCAGCCGACGACCCCGACGCGCTTCGGCGCGCGCCGCTGAAGACCCCGGTCGGGCGTCTCGACGAGGCGGCGGCCGCGCGTCGACCTGATCTGCGGCATGCCTTCGGCGCCGCTCCGGCCGAGGGCGGCTGAACTCAACGGCGGCGGAGGTCGTAGTATGGTCAGCGATCGGCGCATCGCACCAGGGGTGCCTTTGGCCACGACACAGGGGGACGATCTCGTCGAGCGCATGCAGTCGGGGGATCTCGATGCGTTCGAGGAGTTCTTCCATGCCTTCAAGCGCCCTGTCTATGCCACCGCCCTGGCGATCACTCGGGATCCCTTCCTTGCCGAGGAGATCCTGCAGGACTGCTTCGTCAAGGCCTATCGCGTCCGCGACCGCCTGCGCCGCGACGTCTCCCCGCTGCCGTGGCTGCAGCGGGTAACCACCAACCTGTGCTACACGCGCATCGCGCGCCGCCGGGCGATGACCGAGCCGCTGACCGCGCTGATCAGCAACCTCGTCGCCGATCTGACGCTGCGCCCCGAGAAGGTGGCCGAGTCGCGCGAGATCATGGAGGTCCTGCAGCGCGGCATCGACAGCCTGCCGCCGAAGCAGCAGACCGCGATCATCCTGTACTACCTGCACGGCTATTCGCTGGCGCAGGCGGCCGAGATCGCGGAGTGCCGCGTCGGGACCATGAAGTCACGCCTGCACTACGCCCTGAAGGCGCTCCGCGCGCGGCTCCCCGCGGAGCGACGCGCGCCCGCGATCGGTCCCGCACCGGTGGTCGGCCATGAGCTGCCGTAGAGTCAGCCGCGAGCTGCTCGAGCGGTTCCGCTTCGGAGAGGAGCTCGACTTCCGCTCCGAGCCGCACCTGCAGCACCTTCAGTCGTGCGGCCCGTGCCGGGATGCGGTGGGGCTGGATCGGGCCCTCGTGGTCCAGTTGCGCCGCGCGCTTCAGGCCAGGGTTGCCGATGCCGCGCCGCCGGCGACGACGTGGGAGGCCGTCCGGGCACGCGCCCTCTCGCCCGATCAAGGACGCGCGTCGCACGGCTCGCTCTGGCGCTGGATCCGGATGCTGCCGGCCGCCACGGTCATGACCATGATGATCTTCGCGGTGTCGGTGGCCCCCGACTCCGAGCGGCCGGCGGCGATCAAGGCACGCAACTGGGCGGTCTACCCGGCCCTGCCGGCGCCGGAGCCCGACTGGCAGATGCCGTGGTGGCTGGCCGCCCGGACCGGCCCTCCGCCGGCGCCGCAGGCCCGCGGTCCGCTGGCCGTGATGGCGACCGACCTGACGCATCGGGTGCGCCTGGGACCGTTCCCCGAGTCGCTGCAATAGGTGGGTGAACCCGCCGGGGCGCCGGCGAGTAGGTAGAGTGACGGATCATCCATCCTTGACGCAGCGTTGCGCCCCGGATGATGATTGGCGCGCCTTGCCCGCGGTGGCAGTCATCGGCCGCTGCCATGG
>CAZDAV010000018.1:0-12413 GCA_964503725.1 uncultured Steroidobacteraceae bacterium | reverse complement strand
CAGCGAGGTCGACACCCGCACGCTCGCCGCGTGGCTCGCCGCCCGCGGCGAGCCCGCGTATCGGGCCGGGCAGGTCCTCGCAGGCGCTCATCGCCCGGCGGTTGCCAGCCTGCACGACCTGACCGATCTGCCGATCGGCCTGCGCTCGGCCGTCGCCGGGGAGTTTCGCTTCTCGACCATCGCCGGCAGCCACGTGCTGGTGGCGGATGGGGGACTCACCGCCAAGGCGGTCCACGAGCTGTCCGATGGGCAACGGGTGGAATCGGTCCTGATGCGCTATGTGGCACGCGGTCGCTCCGCCATGCGGACCACGATCTGCATCAGCTCGCAGGCGGGCTGCGCCGTCGGCTGTCCGTTCTGCGCGACCGGACAGGCCGGATTCGGTCGCCAGCTGACACCCGGCGAGATCGTCGACCAGGTCCTGCACTGGCATCGTGAGCCGTGGTCCGCCCTCGGAGCCGATTGGCGACCGGCGGCCCATCGCGGCCACTACAACATCGTCTTCATGGGGATGGGTGAGCCGCTCAACAACACCGACCGCGTCTTCGCCGCGATCCGGCTGCTGAACGACCCGGCCCGGCTGGGGATCGGGGCTCGGCACATCACGGTCAGCACCTCGGGGGTGGTGCCGGGGATCAACCGCATGATCGACGAACTGCCACAGGTGAACCTGGCGATCAGCCTGCACGCGGCCGACGACGACCTGCGCGACGAGCTGGTGCCGATCAATCGCAAGTGGCCCGTCGCCGAGGTCATGGCCGCCGGCCGCCGCTTCGCGCAGCGGACCCGCCGTCGGGTGAGCCTGGAGTACGTGCTGATCGACGGGGTGAACGACGCTCCCGCGCAGGCTGCGGGACTGGCTGCCGTGGCGACCGGCTGGCTGTGCCACGTCAACCTCATCCCGTTGAACCCGACCCCGGGATCACGCTGGAGCGGGACCGATGCCGCAGGCGTGCGGGCGTTCAGCGACGCGCTGCGGAGCGCCGGCGTGCCGGTCACCGTCCGCGACACGCGCGGCCGCGAGATCGAGGCTGCCTGCGGGCAGCTCCACGCCCAGCTCGCCGGCAGGCCGCTCTCCGCCGAGCCGCCTCGTCGCGCAGCGATCGGGGTCCGATGAGCGCGCCGCACATCAGCGCCAGCCTCCTGAACGCCAATTTCGCGCAGCTTGGCGTCGAGGTCCGGCGCGCCCTCGACGGAGGCGTCGACTCGATCCACCTGGACGTCATGGACGGCCACTTCGTGGAGAGCCTGACGATGGGCCCGGTCGTCGTCGAGGCGGTGCGCCCGCTCGCCTCGGTGCCGTACCACGCGCACCTGATGGTCTCCTCGCCGCTCAGCCAGGCGCGCGCCTTCGCCGACGCGGGCAGCGACCTGATCGTCTTCCACATCGAGGCCGATGACGATCCGTCCGCGGTGATCGAGGCGATCCATGGGTACGGGCGCGACGCCGGACTGGCGCTCAATCCCGAGACCCCGGCGGAGGCCGTGCTGCCGTACCTGGAGCGCATCGAGCAGCTGCTGGTCATGACCGTCCACCCGGGACGTGGCGGACAGGCATTCATCGCCGAGGTGCTGCCGAAGATGCAGCAGCTGCGCGACGAGATTGATCGACGCGGCCTCGCCCTGCCGATCGGCGTGGACGGCGGGATAAACCTGGATACGATCGGCAGCGCCCATGGCGCCGGGGGCGACGTGCTCGTCGCCGGCTGGGCGCTGTACGGCGAGACCGGCGACGAGCTGGGTCCCACGGTTGCGGCGCTGCGCGCCGCGGCCGCGGCGGGGACGTCATGACCCGTCGCCTCGTCATCGCCCTCGCCGTCGGGCTCGTCCTGATGGCCTGCTCCGGACCGCCGGACGGCAGTCCGACGCCCCGTCCGCCGCGCGAGCTGGCGATCACGGTCGTCGACCGCACTTCGCAGGCGCCGGTGCCGAACGCGGCGGTCGATGCGGGTGGCGTGACCGGCACCACGGGAACGGACGGCAGCATCGTCCTGACGGCCCCACGCGGGGCGGCGGTCACCGCAGTGGCCACCGGCTTCGACGTCGGGAGCGGAACGGTCCCGGACGACGGCGGGCTGACCATCGCCCTGCGTCCGAACGTGGTGAGCGGGGTGGTCACCGACGCGGAGGGGCTGCCGATCCCCGGCGCACGCGTCTTCGTGGAGGGGAGCGGATCGCCGGTCGTCACCGATGGAGCGGGCGGATATGCGCTTCCCGGCGTTCCGGAGGAAGGGACGCTGATCTACAAGGTGCCGGGCTTCCGGCTCGGCGTCATCCCCATCGATGCGCAGATGACCAAGGACGTGGCCCTGCCCGCCTTTGCGGCCCGCGCCCTGTACGCGCCGTCGGCCATCTTCGAGGGATCCGGTCGCCTGGACGCGATGCTTGCGCTCATCGAGCAGACCGAGGCGAATGCGATGGTCATCGATGTCAAGGAGGCGGGCGGGAACCTGTACTGGGCCACCGATCTGCCGGCGGCGACCGCAGCCGGATCGGTGATGGCGCAGCCGCTGCTGGCGCTCGACCAGGTGCTGCCGGCGCTCAAAGAGCGGGGGATCTACACCATCGCGCGGATGGTGGTCATGAAGGACAACACCGTCGGCACGCAGCGCCCCGAGCTGGCGATCACGAATACCGCCACCGGCGAGCCATGGCGCGATTACCGCGGCGGGATCTGGCTCGACCCGTACAACCCCGGCGTGGCCGAGTACATCGCCGCGTTGGCCGGCGACCTGGCCGCCAAGGGCTTCGACGAGGTGCAACTCGACTACGTCCGCTTCTTCAGTGACGGCGACTATTCGGTCGCCGCCCCGAATCTGCCGAATACGCAGTCGTTCCGTCTGCCGGCCATCAGGCGCCTCTTCCGGCTCGTGTCGGACGCCCTGGACGGCACGCGCGCATTCCTCGCCGCCGACGTCTTTCCGATCAGCTTCATCGCCACCGACGACCAGGGCATCGGCCAGCGGCCCGAGGTGATCATGCCGTACGTCGACTACTTCTCGCCGATGGTCTATCCGAGCCACTACGGGCCTGGCACGTTCGGCTTTGCCGTGCCCAACGACCATCCGTACGACGTGATCGACAAGACGCTGAAGATCATGAACGAGCAGCGCGTCGGGCTGCCGATGGTCATCCGCCCGTGGCTCCAGGACTTCGGCTTCGGCGGGTTCGCACCCTACACGGCTGGGCAGATCGTCGAGGAGATGCGGGCGTCTGCCGACAACGGGGCACAGGGCTGGATGATCTGGAACGCGGTGGCCCGCTTCACGGAGGCGGCTCTCGGACCGCCGCGCGAGGGAGAGGCGGCCGGCCCGGTCACCAGCCCGCAGCCCGCCCCGTAGCGGCGATGCGCCTCGTCGTGCAGCGGGTGAGCCGCGCCGAGGTCCGTGCCGACGGGGCGGTCCTGGGGCAGATCGGCCACGGCGCGGTCGTGCTGATCGGGATTGGCGTCGGCGATACGCCCGACATGGTCGACCGGATGGCGGATCGGCTGGCGAGCCTTCGCTACTTCGAGGACGAGGCGGGGCGCACCAACCTGGCCATCGACGAGGTGGACGGCGCATACCTGGTGGTGAGCCAGTTCACCCTGCAGGCCGACCTGCGACGAGGTCGACGACCCGGATTCACATCCGCCGCGCCACCCGAGATCGCCGCGCCCCTGGTCGACCGCTTCGCAGCCCGCCTCGGCGTGAACGGACGCCGCGTGGCAACTGGAAGGTTCGGCGCCGCGATGGAGGTGGAGCTGGTGAACGACGGCCCGTTCACGCTGGTGCTCGACTCGAGCGAGACCGGGAGCCCTATCTAGGGCGGTTCAGACCTTCTCGGCGGTCCGGATGCAGCGCGAGCAGGCCTTGATCCGGACGGGGGAGCCATTGCGCTGCACGACCATCGGCTGCAGGTTTGGCAGCCATCGGCGCAGCGCTCGCTTGCGGTTCATCCCGACCGACTGCGGATTCCAGCCGGTGATCGGCTTCTTGCCGCAGATCTCGCACGCACGGGCCATTCGGGTCTCCATCAATGAACGAACCGGCGCACCACGCCTCGGCGCTGCCGGAACGGGCCGATGCTAGCACGCTAGGATCGGGCCATGCAATCCGCGGGGCGCCCGGCGCCGGTACCCCTCTCGCCGGACGACCTTGACAAGCCGATCCGGGCCGCCCTGCCGGAGCTGGCCCGCGGGGCCGCGGCCCTTTCGCGGATGGGGATCACCACGCCGCGCCAGGCGCTCTTCTATCTGCCGTTCCGCTACGACGACTTCAGCGATCTGCGCCCGCTCGGCGAGCTCGTCCCCGACGAGAAGCAGTCTGCCCGCGTGCGGGTCGACGACGTGAAGGTCGAGCCGGGTTTCGGCCGTCGCCCGCAACGTGTGATCGCGCAGCTCTCGGATCGGAGCGGGACGGCCGAGGCGATCTGGTTCGGCCGGCGCTACGTCGAGCGCCGCCTGGAGCCGGGGGCCGAGATCGTGGTCAGCGGCAAGGTGACGCTTCGCGGCTGGCGGCCGCAGTTCACCTCCCCGGAGTTCTCGCCGGCCGGGCACGAGTCGGTGCACACCGCGCGTGTGGTCCCGGTCTATCGGCTCGTTGCGGGTATGACCCAGCGTCGGCTCCGCGAGCTCCTGGCTCGCCTGATCGAGCGGACGCTGCCCGCGCTCGACGACCCGCTGACGGCGGCTGAGCGCGGCGACATGCCGCCGCTGGCAGAGGCGCTGCGAGCCGCCCACTTCCCGGAGGAGGCGGCCGACGTCTCCACTGCCCTCGATCGGCTCGCCTTCGACGAGCTGCTGGCCCTGCAGCTGGCCATGGCCCAGGCGCGCGCGGCGCGGGCCGAGCTGCGGGCAGCCCGGGTGACCATCGACGAGGGCGAGCTGGCGAAGCTGACGAGCGCCCTGCCGTTCCAGCTGACCGCTGATCAGCGGCGCGCGGTGGGCGACATCGTCGACGACCTCGCCTCGGACCAGCCAATGCGCCGCCTGCTGCAGGGCGACGTCGGCAGCGGAAAGACGGCGGTCGCCGCCGTGGCGCTGGCCGGGGTGGTGCGCGCCGGCTGGCAGGCTGCCCTCATGGCGCCGACCGAGATCCTCGCCCGCCAGCACCATCTGGGCCTCGCCCCGCTGCTCGGGGCCCTCGGCGTTCGAGCCGAGTTCCTCTCGGGGTCGCTGCCGGTGGCGGCCAAGAAGCGCATCCACGATGCCATCGAGGCGGGGGAGGCGGAGGTCGTCATCGGCACGCACGCAGTGTTGAGCGAGGCGGTCACCTTCCGGCGCCTGGGCCTGGCGGTGGTCGACGAGCAGCATCGCTTCGGCGTGGCGCAGCGGGCGGCGTTGCAGGCGAAGGGCGATGGGCTGGAGCCGCATCTGCTGGCGCTCACGGCGACGCCGATCCCGCGCACGCTGGCCCTCACCTTCTACGCCGACCTGGCCATCAGCACCATCCGCGAGCTCCCGCCGGGGCGCCGCGCCATCCGCACCGAGATCCGCGACCGCTCGGCGCTGCCCAAGATCGAGGCCTTCCTGGCGTCCGAGGCCGCCGCGGGCCGCCAGTCGTTCGTGGTCGTCCCGCTGGTGGCGGAGTCCGAGGCCCTCAGCGTGGCGTCGGCGGAGGCCGAGGTCGAACGCCTGCGCACCGCACTCCCGGACCTGAGGATCGGTCTGGTGCACGGTCAGCAGCACGCCAACGATCGCGACGCGACCATGGCAGCCTTCGCCGCCCGCGAGATGGACCTCCTGGTGGCGACGACGGTGATCGAGGTCGGGATCGACGTGCCGAACGCCTCGGTCATGCTCATCGAGGATGCCGAGCGATTTGGCCTGGCACAGCTGCACCAGCTCCGCGGCCGGGTCGGGCGCGGGGCGGATCAGTCTTACTGCATCCTGCTCACCGGTGTGGCCGAGGAGCGCGCCCGCGAGCGACTGGAGGTGGTCCGCGGATCGAGCGACGGGTTCGAGATCGCCGAGGCGGACCTGCGGCTGCGGGGCGCCGGCAACCTGCTCGGGACGCGCCAATCGGGCCTACCGCCGCTGCGGGTCGCCTCGCTGTTCGAGCCGCGGCACCTCGTCCTGGCGGAGCGCGCCGGTCAGCTGGCCCGGACGCTGGTGGTCGCCGATCCGGCGCTCGAGTCGCGGCCAGCGCTCGTGCGCCTCCGCGACGACTTCACGGCAGCCGAGCACGAGGGGGACGCGGCCTGATGCGGGTCATCGCCGGGTCGGCCGGCGGTCGCGCGCTGGTCGCGCCGCGCGACGCCGGGACGCGACCGATCGCGGATCGGGTCAAGGAGACGCTCTTCGCCATCCTGGCCGATCGCGTGCCCGGTGCCAGCGTGCTGGACCTGTATGCCGGCAGCGGCGCGATCGGCATCGAGGCTCTCTCCCGTGGCGCGGCCCACTGCGACTTCGTGGAGAGCGGCCGCAAGCCCCTGGCTGTCATCCGCGAGAATCTGGAACGCACCGGGCTCGCGGATCTCGCATCGGTCCACGCTGCAGACGTGCTGCGCTACCTGGGCCGTCCGTCGGGCCCGCTCTACGACCTCGCCTTCCTCGATCCGCCGTATGCGGAGCGTGCTATCCTCGCGCCGCTCGAGCGTCTGGTCCCACACCTGGCGCCCGGGGCGTCGGTGGTCGTCAAGCATTTCTGGCGCACCCCGATCCCGGAATCGCCCGGACTGGCTCCCTGGCGCGAGCGTCGTTTCGGCGAGACCGCGCTGACCTTCCTGGCAGCCACCGGCGAAGCCAATCGAGAGGAGGAGGCATGACCCGCGTCGCCGTCTTCCCCGGGTCGTTCGACCCGATGACCAACGCGCACCTGGACGTCGCCGGTCGAGCGGCCGCGCTCTTCGATCGCCTGGTGATCGGCGTCCTCAACAACCCGCGCAAGTCGCCGCTCTTCAGCGTGGAGGAGCGGATCGCTCAGATCACGGCCGCGGTGGCCGAATTCGGCGCGAACGTCGAGGTGGCCGGCTTCGATGGGCTGACGGTCGACTTCGCCCGCAGGAACGGCGCCGGCTTCATCGTGCGAGGCCTGCGCGCCGTGAGCGACTTCGAGGCCGAGCTGCAGATGGCTCACACCAACCGCCGGCTGCAGCCGGAGGTCGACACCGTCTTCCTCATGTCGGCCCTCGAATTCGGCTACCTGTCGAGCAGCCTGGCCAAGGAGGTTGCCCAGTTCGGCGGCGAGATCACGGGGATGGTGCCGCCACCGGTCGCCGACGCTCTGCGGAGGCGCTTCGCGGCGTCGGGCTGAGCGAGCCGGCGGACTATAATCCAGCGCGACGTACGACCCGTCGCGGGAGGCTGCCACGGACATCATCTTCCTCGTCGAACGGCTGGAGTCGCTGGCGGCCAGCGCCAAGAAGCTGCCGCTCACGAACAACGTGGTCCTCGACCAGGCGGCCGTCCTCGAGTTGATCGACCAGCTGCGGGTGGCGGTGCCCCCGGAGGTGAGCCAGGCTCGCCGCGTCATGGAGGAAGCGGGCCGCATCACCGAGCGCGCCCGGGAGGAGGGGGATGCCATCATCGCGCGCGCCCAGGAGCAGGCTGCCCGGATGCTCGAGGAGCGTGAGCTGGTGGCGATCGCCAAGCAGCGCGCCGGCGAGATCATCGACACCGCGACGCGAGAGGCGAAGGAGATCCGGCGCGGTGGCGACGAGTATGCCGCCGGGGTCCTGATCCGTCTCGAGGGGGAGTGCATCAAGGCGCTGACCTCGATCAAGCGCGGCATCGACATGCTCGATGAGCGCTACCGCCCTCCCCAACCTGTCGGCGACGACGTCACGTCCCTCCCCGTTGGCGACGGAGCGCCGCTGGGGTCCGCCGCTCGACCGTGATGGTGGTCAACGTGGCGGGCATGCTCCAGGAGGCACCCGGAGCGACCCGCGAGGTCGCTCTGCGCGACCGATACCTGGCCGTCGGCTCCGACGTCGAGCTGGCGGGACCGGTTGACGGCGTCATCCGGCTCCAGCGCACGAATCGCGGGATCCTGCTCCGCGGCTCGATCCAGGCGCCACTCCAACGCACCTGCGCGCGCTGTCTCGATCCGTACGTCGAGACCGTCCGCGTCCAGCTGGCCGAGGAGTACCTGCCAACGGTCGACCCGCAGCACGGCGTGCCCCTTCCGCCCCCGGATGCCGACGAGATGGCGCTCGCCATCGATGCGCACAACCAGATCGACCTGGGGCCGGTGCTCCACGACGAGCTGGCACTCACCGAGCCGATGCACCCGCTGTGTCGTCCGGATTGCCCCGGCCTGTGCCCGGGCTGCGGCCGCCATATGGATGTCGGGAGCTGCTCGTGCATCGTCATCGAGCCGGACTCGCGGCTGGCAGTCCTGGCGCGTCTGCTCGAATCGGATCCGGACTGACCCGTCGCCCGGCACGGTGGTCGCCGCCGGGAGGCGCGCCCGTTATACTGCGTCGTCCCTCTGCACTGAAACGGTAGGAGTCCCGCGTGGGCGTCCCGAAGCGAAAAGTATCGAAGGCACGCCAGGGTGAGCGCCGTGCTCACCTGGCGATCAGCGCCCCGCCGCTGGTGGAGTGCACGCATTGCCACGAGCTGAAGCGGGCGCACCACGTCTGTCCGACGTGCGGCTACTACGACGGCCGCGAGGCGGTCGTGATCGAGTCGACCGCGCCGGCCGAAGGCCAGCGCTGACGCGGCGGCACTGATGCGCATCGCGGTCGACGCGATGGGCGGCGATCTCGCCCCGCGCGAGATCGTGCGAGGCGCCATTGCGTACGCCGCCACCCACGCCGATGAGGTGATCCTCGTCGGCGACGTTCCTCGCATCGAGGCGGAGATCGCGGAGTTCGGCCGCGGACATCCCGCCAGCGTCTCCTTCGTCGATGCGCCCGAGGTGATCGGGATGGGCGAGCACCCCGCCTCGGCACTGCGCGCCAAGCGACGCGCCTCGATCCGAGTCGCCACCGACCTTGTGCGAGACGGCCTGGCAGACGCCGTGGTGAGCGCCGGATCGACCGGCGCCACGATGGCCGCCGCCGTCTTCCGCCTCGGCCGCATCGAGGGGATCGACCGGCCGGCGCTGGCCGCGCACGTGGTCACCGCCAGCGGGCCGATCCTGCTCCTCGACGCGGGAGCGAACGTCGACTCCGACGCCGCCAACCTCGTGCACTTCGCGGTGATGGGATCGATCTACGCCGAATCTGTCCTCAAGGTGCCGCGTCCGCGCATCGGCCTGCTGAATATCGGCGAGGAGGAGGAGAAGGGCAACCAGGTGGCTCGCGAGGCGCACCGTCGCCTGCGGGAGATCGGCCTGAACTTCATCGGCAACGTGGAGGGCAACGACCTGATCGGCCATGCCGCCGACGTGGTCGTGTGCGACGGATTCGTCGGCAACGTGGTGATCAAGTTCTTCGAGGGGCTGACCAGCTACATCTTTCGATCGCTGCGCACCGATCTGCAGGTAGGCCCGGTGGCACCGCTGGCGCTGCTCGCCCTCAAGCCCGGATTCGATCGGATGAAGGCCCGCTTCGACTACGAGCGCTACGGCGGGGCGCCGCTGCTTGGGGTGCGCGGCGTGAGCATCGTCACCCACGGCCGAGCCCGGGCCAGGATGATGGAGAACGCCATCCGGGTCGCGTCCGAGGCCGCCGCCGCCCGCATCCCCGAGGAGATCGCCGACTGGACGAAGCGGCACCCGGCACTCGCGCGGCGTGACGCCGGCGACATCGTCGCGAGCGAGACGGAGCCACTGGTTGCGGGACAGGGAGCCGAGACCTGACCAGCGCGCCGTCACGCCAGCGTCGCCGTGTCCGGCCGCGACCCGGCCTGCAGGCTCGTCGACTGGCACTCCTGGCACTCTTCGAGGATGAGTTTCGGCCTGCCCAGGCAATCGCAGCCCTGGAGCGACTGGCGGACGAGCAGGGGAGCGATCAGGGAGCCGTGCTGCATGCCCGCGCCATCGTCGACGGCGTGCTCGCCAGGCGCGTCGAGCTCGATGCTCGCATCGCGTCCCTCGCGCCGGCGATCCCCGTCAGCGAGCTCGGGCGGGTCGAGCGCACGATCCTCCGGAGCGCGCTTTGGGAGGTGCTATACTCCGCCGCGACCTCGAGCGGGGAGACGATTCACGACGCCGTTTCCCTCGCCCGGACCTACTCCGGGGACGCTGCTCGCCGACTGGTGAATGGCGTCCTGGGAAGCGTTGCTAGATCAGCGGCTGAAGGAGCCTGACGGTGACCGACGGAACCACGTTCGACAGACTCAAGAAGCTCATCGTGGAGCAGCTCGGCGTGGATGAAGAGGAGGTCACAGCGCAGGCCTCGTTCGTCGAGGATCTGAACGCCGATTCGCTCGACCTGGTGGAGCTGATCATGAGCCTCGAGGAAGAGTTCGGGATGGAGATCTCGGACGAGGACGCCGAGAAGATCCAGAAGGTGTCCGACGCCGTCGAGTTCATCGAGGAGCACCAGCAGTAGCGATCGGAGGCCATGGCCAGTCCGCACTTCGACGAGCTGGGTGAGCGACTCGGCATCGTCCTGAAGGACACGGCAGCCATCCGCCAGGCGTTCGTCCACAGCTCCTTCTACAACGAGAACCCCGGCCTGGTCGTCGGCCACAACGAGCGGCTCGAATTCCTCGGCGATGCCGTCATCGGTCTCGTCGTCAGCCGGCTCCTGTACGACCGCTTCCCCGATGAAGACGAGGGCTTCCTGACCGCCCGCCGCGCCGCGCTGGTCAACCGGGATTCGCTGGCACAGATCGCGGTTGAGCTCGGCCTCGACCGATACCTGCTCCTGGGAAAGGGCGAGGCGGATGCCGGCGGCGCATCCCGCCCGACCCTCCTGGCCGCCACCTTCGAGGCTGTCGCAGGGGCGGTGGCGATGAGCGACGGGCTTGCCCGGACACACCGCTGGCTGCGCCGAATCTTCACGGCACGCCTGCAACCCGGTGACGAGACGGGGCCGCCCAAGTCGGCCAAGAGCAGGTTGCAGGAATGGACCCAGCGCCACCACCGCCAGAAGCCGCACTACGAGCTGCTTGAAGTGGCCGGTCCGCCGCATCGCAGCGCCTTCACCGTCACCGCCGTCGTGGACGGGCAGCGAATCGGGACCGGTCACGGATCGAGCCGCCAGCGAGCCGAGGAGGCCGCCGCGGCTCTGACGCTCGCCAGCCTCGAGACGGACGCATCGGCCAACGGAGACGGTCGATGACCCGTCTGAAGGAGCTCCGGCTGCACGGATTCAAGACCTTCGCCGACCCGACCCTGTTCGCCTTCGAACGGGGTGTCACGGCCGTGATCGGGCCGAACGGATCGGGCAAGAGCAACATGGCGGACGCCGTGCGATGGGTGCTCGGCGAGCAGTCGAACCGCTCCCTGCGAACGCGTCGCGCCGATGACGTGATCTTCGCCGGAAGCCAGGGACGTCGGCCACAGGGCCTTGCTGAGGTCACGCTCACGCTCGACAACAGCACCGGGTGGCTGCCCATCGAATTCAGCGAGGTGGCGATCGGCCGTCGCGCCTATCGGTCCGGCGAGACCGAGTACCTGATCAACGGCGTGCGTGCGCGGCTGAAGGACGTGATCGATCTCCTGGCTGGCGGCCGCCTGGGGGCCAATGAGCTGGTGGTCGTCGGCCAGGGGACGGTGGACGCCGCCCTTTCCCTGCGGCCGGAGGAGCGCCGCCAGCTGTTCGAGGAGGCGGCCGGCGTCAAGAACCTCCAGATGAAGAAGAACGAGGCGCTGGCTCGCCTCGGACGCGCACGCGACAACCTGGACCGGGTCGGCGACCTGATCGGAGAGCTCAAGCCGCAGGTGCGCCGGCTGGCGTTGCAGGCCCAGCACCAGGAGGAGCATGACGCGCTCGGACAGCGCGCCCGCTCCCTGGTCGTGGAGGCGCATCGCCGGCGCGAGGTGCTGGCTCGGACGTCGCTCGGCGAGGCACGTCGCCGCGCCGCGGCCGCGGAGTCCGCCCTGGAGGCGCTGCGCGGCGAGGAGGCTGCCGGACAGCAGGCCATCGCCGATGCCGAGGCCGGATACTGGGCTGCCGAGGAAGCCGCCCGCCAGGCGGCAGAGCATCGCGAGGGCTCGCGCGAGGCCGTGATCCGAGCGGAATCGCGCGCTGAGTCGATCGCCCGGCGACAGGCCGAGCTGGGCGCCGCCATCTCGCGGGCAGAGGCTGAGCTGGCTGTCGCACCCGAGATACCCGGGCATGGCGCCGAGGAGCGGTGGCGAGCATCCGCCGATGCCGAGCAGCGCTGGCAAGTCGCCGTCGCTGCCCTGGCGGAGGCAGATCGGATCAGCATTGCGGCGGAGGAGGCGCTGGCTGCCGCTCGGGCCGGCGCAGCGGCATTGATCGCCCGCGAGGGGCAACGCGGCGAGGCGCTGGCTCGCGCCGGAGCGCGCCGGGAGCAGGTCGAGCGCGAGCTGGCCGAGGCGACGATCGCGGCGGGTGACGCTGCGTCCGCG
>CAZDAV010000017.1:1870-13160 GCA_964503725.1 uncultured Steroidobacteraceae bacterium | reverse complement strand
TAGCGTCGGCTACAATGCCGCCGGGTTCGCCCCGAGCGACCCCTCCCGACCGATGCGAGGCTGCGCACGCCGATGGCCGTGAACCCGAAGAAGCTGCGACCCTACGACCAGCCCCCGAAGGTTCGTCGCCCGGTCATTCCCGCCGCGCCGGACAGCGCCTCTACCGCGTTCCTCGTCGCCGGGCTGGTCTGGTTCATGCTCGCCACCGGCTTGGGTCTGCTGTGGACGGCGATGCTCCTCTTCGGCGAGCAGCTCACCTTCAGCCTGGCGATGCCGACCTTCGGCGGCGAGCTCATCTTCGAGTTCAGCCCCGCCACCGTCGGCTCGGGTTTCTGGAACGCGCTGGTGTACGGATGGCTGAGCAACGCCGGCCTGGGAGCCATCTTCTTCATCACCCCACGTCTGCTCGGCCGGGGCCTGGTCGACGAGCGCTTCGCGAGCGTGTCGGCGGGGCTCTGGAACGTGGGCCTGCTGGCCGGCCTGGCGGCGATCTACGCGCCGCAGGTCGCCGCCCGCGGAGCGCTGACCGAATTCCCGCTGCCGGTCGACGGGGTGCTGCTGCTGGCTCTGCTGCTGGCCAACGCCTCCTTCTGGCGCACCCTGCTGACCCAGCTCGACGAGCTCCCGTACGTCAGCATCTGGTATTTCGGCGTGGCACTCGCCGCCTTCACGGGCATCTACGGGCTCGCCACGCTGACGCCACTCCTGCCGCTCTCCGACACGGCGGCGGCGCTCGCCAATGCCTTCTACGGGCGAGCGCTCGAGACGCTGTGGATCACCGGGGTGGCGGTCGGCACGCTCTACTACGTGATCCCGCGGGCGACGCTCAACCCGCTCGACTCGTCGGGGATGGCGATGCTGGCCTGGGTCCTGTGGCTCGGGCTCGCCACGCTGGCGCCGCTCAGCGCTCTGGTCGACGTCTCGGTCCCGTTCGTCATCACCCAGTTCGGCAACATGGTCACGCTGCTGCTGGTGGCTCCCGCCTTCCTGATCGTCGCGAACCTGCTGCAGACGATCAACGGACGCTGGACGCTGATGCTGTCGCCGGGCACGCTCCCCTTCGCCGTCGTGGCGCTGGCCTTCCTGACGGCGACTGCCCTGCTCGAGGCGATCGGTGCGCTGGGATCGGTTCGCGCGCTGGTCGGCGGCACCGAGTGGCGCGTTGGGGTGCGGCTCTTCGCGTTCTTCGGCACCGCCAGCCTGGCATTCCTGGCGCTGGCCGATCACGCCTTCCCACGCCTGCTGCGGCGGGACTGGAGCGGCACGCTGCTGGTGGAGTCGAGCCTGTGGGCGGCTTTCGCCGGCGCGGGGGTGGCGGGGCTGGCACTGATCGGCGGCGGCATCGCGCATGGCTCGCTGCTGCGCGACGGGGCCTCCGCAGCGGCGATTGACGGCACGCTCTTCTGGTTCCGATCCGCCCTGGGGGCCGGGATGGGACTGCTGGGATTGGCCGCAGTGCTCGTCGCTCTCAACGTCTTCCTGATGTACACCAGCGCCCGGCGCGTCGATTACGTGGTGGTCGGGGATGCAGGGCAGGCCGCACCGGCGGCAGCGGGCCACTGAGCGGATGACCGTTCACACCCCGATCGCATCACGCACGCGCGGCATCCCACGCTGGGCGCTGGGCCTGACCGGAGTCGTCTTCCTGGCCGGCCTGACGTTCCTGGGCACCAACCTGAGCGGCGCGAACCGGCCGATCATTGGGGTGCCAGGGTCGCCGCTGCCGTCGGACGGGGGGTTGAACGCGGTCGGCATCATCCGCGCGGCGGGCTGCCAGGCGTGCCACGGCCCGGACCTGGAGGGCCAGGGCAACTTCCCGAGCCTGCACGGCGTGAAGGACGGACCGACCAGCGACAACCTGCAGCAGCTCGGCACCGAGCATCCCGATGAGTGGGCGAGCCTGTGGATCGCCGGCACCGATCCGGCGGTGGTGGACCTGGACCGCGGCGGCATGCCGCCGTTCGGTGACAGCCTGAGCGCCGACGAGATCGCTGCGGTGGTCGAGTACCTGAAGACCCTGCCATGACCGATCCGGCCGAGCGGCCGGCACGGACGGTCCCTGTCCTCATCGGCGGGGACGAGATGGCCCGAATCGACGAGGCGGCGACGAGCCTTGGCCTCTCCCCGGATGCGCTGATGGAGAGCGCGGGGGCCGCGGTCACCGAGCTGGCGCTGGCCGAGCTGGCCGCGGTCGCCGAACCGGCCACCGGACCAGGCGGACCGCTGGCCTCCATCCCGCTGACCGTGGTGCTGTGCGGCCCGGGCAACAACGGGGGCGACGGCTTCGTGGTGGCGCGTCGACTGGCGGCTGCGGGGCGGCTGGTGACCGCCGTCCTGGTCGCCGACCCCGCTCGCCTGGGAGGGACCGCCGCGGCGCACAACTGGATGGCGCTCCAGGCGATGGCATCGGCCGGGTCGCTGGCGCTCTTCGTGGCGCCCACCCCGGAGATGCTGCTGCAGCTGCGGTCGCGCCTCTCGTCGGCAAGCCTGCTGATCGACGCGCTGCTCGGCAGCGGCGCGTCCGGGCCGCTGCGCGAGCCGGTCTCGACCGCCGTCGACCTGCTCAACGCGATCGTCACGCATGCGCGTGCCGCTGGCCGTCCGTGCCGAGTGCTGGCGGTCGACACGCCGACCCTGATCGACCTGACCGATGGGTCACACTCCGACCCGGTCGTGACCGCCGACCTGACGGTGACCTTCCATCGGGCCAAGGCGGGGTTCGCCCTGGATCCCGAGGCCCGCCGCCTGGCGGGCCGCTACTTCGTGGCTCCCATCGGTATCCCGCTGGAGGCCGAAGCGGGGATCGTCCCGCCCGACGGGGAGTTCCCGCCGGCGCGCATCACCCAGGTCAACTGGCAGGAGCCAGGGGGCGGTTAGGCGCTGCTCCCCGGCTTCACCAGGCGCTCACCGGCCCGGCAGCCGGGGCAGTCGGAGGCGTCCCAGGATCCGATCTCGATCCGCCCCAACGGCACGATCGGGCAGCCGATATCGACCGGCCCCGTCGAGCGGTCGACGATCACGGCAGCGGAAAGCGGCGACGCCCCGGCGGCACGCACCGCGTTCACCGTCTCGGCCAGCGACGCTCCGGTGGTCAGGATGTCGTCGACCAGCACCACGCGCTCGCCGGGTCCGATCGGCCAGCCGCGGCGCAGGCCGCGCGCGCCGCGCTCCAACGGCTCGGCGAAGACGCCGCGCACCGTCCGGCCCAGCAACGCCTCGAGCTGGCGTGCGGTCTCGAACGCAAGCAGCGCCCCACCGGTGGTCGGGCCGACCACCAGGGTCGGGTCGCGATCGATGAGGGTGCTGGCCAGGCGCCGGCCGATCTCGACCGCCAGGGCGGGGTACTGGAGGACCGCGAACTTCTCCAGGTATCGATCCGAGTGGCGGCCGCTCTTCAACACGAAGTGTCCGTCGCGCAGCGCGCCCGCCGCCGCGAACAGCTGCTCCACGCTGGCCCCGGCGAGGGCCGCGCCCTCGGGCAGGGCCTCGACGTGAGGAGCAGCGGCCGGCATCGGCTCCATCGGCTACTCGTAGACGGCCGTGAAATCGACCGCGGGATACCGTTCTGCGAGCGCGTCGGTGACCCATTGCAGGACGTCGGTCGGGTCGTACACGTCGGCAATGGTGCGTGCGTCGGTGACGGTCAGGCCCACCCGATGCGGATCCTCGGTGAGCGCCGTTCCCTGCGGCATGTCCGACAGGTCCAGGCTCGTCTCGAAGCGCCCGTCGGATCGCAGCAGGAGCGTGTCGCTCTCCTCGTCGAGCAGGACCAGGTCGCCGGTCCGTGCCAGCACCTCCTCTGCGTTGGCCGCGAACTCGCGCAGGACCTGCTTCTGCTGGTCGCCGATCTGGGTCCGATACGCATCGGCCAGCTGCCAGAGGCGCTGCGCCGCGATCGTCTCCTGCTGGGTGGTCGGCAGGCCCGCCTGCCAATCCTCGTCGCGCACCTCCTCGACGATCTCCTCGTGGGTGGCCAGCTCGTCGGCCGGAATGAGGTGGTTGATGGGATCGCGAGCCGCGTCCACGAACCAGGAGAGGATGTCGGCCAGGTTGTAGAGCTCGACGACCTCGCTCACCGCGTCGACCGTCTGCTCCTCGTCGTACCACTCCGAGTCGGCCGGATCCTGGTAGGTGAGGCGCGTGGTCCAGGTCTGGTCGACCGGATCGAAGACGAGGTAGTCCTGCTCGTCGTCGACCAGCTTGATGCGTCCGATCTCGCGCAGCCGCTCGCGGTTGGCGTCCAGGAAGCGGCGCAGCTGCTCGGTCGCCTCGTACACGAAGTCGCGCTTCTCGAGCTCGGCCTCCTCGGCCAGCTGGCGGAGCGCCGCGATGCGCGGGGCGCTCATGGCTTGAACACCAGGTCGGGCCCCATCCGCTCGCGCATGAAGATGATGTGCTTCTTATCGAAGACCGACTCGGCGATCCGGTGCCCAAGGCCACGAGCCGATGGATCGGCATACAGGCGGTCGAGGACGGCGTAGTTCGGAAGGTCGAGGATCAGCACGTTGTTCCATTCTGACCCCTCGGTGACGTTGAACCAGCCGATGAAGTGGATGCCGTACTCCGCCTCGTAGCGCCGCATGGTGTTCGGGAAGATGTGGCGCATCCCGCGCTTGAACACGGCGTCGCGCCCCTTGCGCACGTTGAAGAAGGTCACCATCAACGGCACTAGTCGTGCTCCGTCTCGTTGCGCGGCGGCTCGGGCGATGGCTCCTCGGTCGCGGTGCTGCTGACGACCCTCGTGGGCGCCCGCCCTGCCCCGATGGTGCGTCCACGGCCGCGCCGTCGATCGGCGAAGAAGACGCGCAGCAGGAAGACGCTGGTCATGCTGACGAAGAAGAGCAGGACCATGTCGATGAGCAGCAGGGTGATGAGCACCCACACCGGCCAGCCGAGGGTGAAGAGGCCGACCGGGATGAGCAGCAGGATCCCGGCGAAGAAGGCGGCCTGCCAGATGAAGCAACCGAAGCCTGGCCCTTCATTGGGATCGAGCTCCTCGTTCGTGCGGATCGACATGCATGGCTCGCTGCGGGGTGGGCGGTCCGCATGGTCCCACATCCACCGCGCGGTCGCTCCCGACCGCGAAGCCGCTCAAGAGGGCTCGAGGCCGTCCCGATACGTGACTCTGCCGCCCGCCACGGTCAATCGCACGACTCCTGGCAGCTCCATGCCGAGCAGCGGCGTATTCGACGACGCCGATGCCAGGGCCTTTGCCTCCACCAGCCACCGCGCGGCTGGATCGAAGATGACCAGGTCCGCCAGCGCACCGTGCTCGAGCGTTCTCGTCTCGCCGATGAGCGCCGCCGGTCGGGTGGACAGCGCGGCAATCAGGGTCGGCAGCGTCAGGCAGCCCGCCTCGACTGCCGCCAGGCCCAGCGACAGGGCGGTCTCCAGCCCGATCATCCCCGGCGCGGCAGCCCCGAACTCGACGCTCTTGCGCTCGCGAGGATGGGGCGCGTGGTCGGTGGCGATGGCGTCGACCGTGCCGTCGGCGACGCCCTGGAGCAGCGCCAGCGCGTCCGCCCGTGCCGGCAGTGGAGGATTCACCCGGCAGTTCGGATCGTAGGCGAGGGCGGCGTCAAGCGGTGCCTCGAAAGGATCCGCCGCCACGCCACGGGGCTCCTCCCACGCGAAGTCGCGGCTGCCGGCGACCCAGGCATCCGTCAGCGCGAGGTGCTGTGGCGTGACGTCGCAGGTGACCCGGATGCCGCGACCCTTGGCGCGTCTGATGGCCTCCAGTGATCCCGCGGTGGCCACGTGCGTGAAGTGGACCCAACCGCCGGTTTCATCTGCCAGTGCGATGTCCCGCTCGACGATCGACAGCTCGGCGCTCGGGGGCCATCCGGCCAGACCCAGGCGGGTCGCGGTCGGACCTGCCCGCATCACTGTCCCTGCCGAGAGAGTCGGGTCCTCTGCATGCTCGATGAGCGGCAAGCCGAGCGGTCCGAGGTATGCGAGCAGGCCATGGGCCACCCGTCCCGAGGCGATCGCCGCGCCATCGTCGCTGACCCCGGCGATGCCCATCGCCGCCAGCTCTCCGATCTCGGTGATCCGCTCCCCCTCGCGCCCCCGGGTGGCAGCCGCAATGACCCGCACGCGCGACGCGGCTCCGCGCGCCCGATCGAGGACCATCGCCACGCGCGCCGGCTCGTCGAGGGGGGGATCCGTGTTGGGCATGGTGCACACGGTGGTGAAGCCGCCCCGCGCCGCCGCGCGCGCGCCGCTCGCGATCGTCTCCGCGCGCTCCAGACCCGGCTCGCGCAGGTGGACATGCAGGTCGCACAAGCCCGGCGCCGCGACGAGCCCCGCGCCGTCGAGCCGGGGAGCCCCCGCCGGAGCCGACGCGGCGTCCGTCAGGATTCCTTCCACGACGGCAAGGTCACCGGCGCGATCGATTCCGCTGGACGGATCCACGATGCGCAAGCCCGTCAGCACGAAGGTCGCCGCCGGGTCGCCCAGCGACCCGAAGGAGGTCATGGGGCCAGGAGCGCCAGCACCGCCATCCGCATCGCGACACCGTTCACGACCTGCGCCCCGATCAGGCTCCGCTCGCCCGCCGCCAGGTCCGCGGTGATCTCCACGCCCTCGTTGGTCGGGCCGGGGTGCATCACCGGCGCGCCGCCCTTTGCCATCGACAGGCGGTCAGCATCAAGTCCCCAGCGGGCGGTGTATTCGCGCAGTGACGGGACGCCGCCGCCGGCATCGCGCTCCAGCTGAACCCGCAGCGCCATGACCGCGTCGGCTTCGGAGAGAGCATCTTCCAGTCGATCGGCGACCGTCACGCCGCGCCAGCCCTCGAACCCGCGCACCCAGGCCGGCGGACCGGCGAGCCAGACCTCGGCGCCGAGCGCGGTGAGGGCGTGCATGTTCGAGCGTGCCACGCGAGAGTGGCCGATGTCGCCGACGATCGCGATCTTCTTGCCGGCCAGCGTGCCGAGAGCGTCACGCAGGGTCATCGCGTCGAGGAGCGCCTGGGTGGGATGGGCGTGCGAGCCGTCACCGGCATTCACGATCCGGACCGGCACGCTGCGGGCGGCCAGGTAGGGGGCGCCCGCCATCCCATGGCGCAGGATGATCGTGGTGACGCCGGTCCGCTCGAGGGTGCGCAGCGTGTCGACCAGGGACTCGCCCTTGGTCACGCTGCTCACGTCGATCGGCAGCTCGACGACCTGGGCGCCGAGCGCCTCGGCCGCCAGCTCGAAGCTGACCCGGGTGCGGGTGGATGGCTCGCAGAATGCGAGCCCCACCACCTCGCCGCGCAGCAGATCGAGCGATTCACGCCGAGCGCGCCGCTCACGCATCTCGACCGCGAGGTCGAGACAGCGCTCGAGCTCACCGCCCGTCAGCTGGTCGACGTCAAGCAGGTGGCGATGTGCCCAGCCCGTCGAGCTCGGCTTGGCGCGGTCAGGCGCGGGCACGACAACGCCACCGGCGCCGGGCCGATGGCGGGAGGTCAGGCTGTCCACGATGTCCAGCAACGATTCGCTCCTTGGCGGCCTCTCAGGACCGTCCTTAAAGGGTTTCGGACAGTATAGCCAGGGCCGCTGCTCAGTGTCCCCGGCGATGGATGTGCAGCGCCACCGCCAGGCCGGTCAGCCGTTCGGCATCGGCCAGGAACGGGCCGATGAGCTCCTCGATGCGTCCGAGCCGGCTACGCACGGTGTTGTAGTGGACATACAGCCGGCGTGCCGTCTCGGCCGCGTTGCGCGTGGCGACGTACGCCTCGAGCGTGTCGACCAGGTTCGATCGGTGCTGCTTGTCATAGGCGAGCAGCGGCGCGACCATCGTGTCCCGGTACGCGGACAGCTCGACGTCCGAGACGCTGGCCAGCAATC
This sequence comes from uncultured Steroidobacteraceae bacterium, assembly GCA_964503725.1. GTDB lineage: Bacteria > Chloroflexota > Limnocylindria > QHBO01 > QHBO01 > CF-167. The sequence continues at coordinate 5,325 of CAZDAV010000017.1, read as the reverse complement.
GGTCGAGCCCCATGCGCTCGAAGATCACCACCTCGCCCGGGCTTCGCCAACGACCGACCTCCAGCGCCCTCCGCGCCTCGCCATGGCTCTCGCGCAGCAGAAGCGGGTCGGCGCGGAGCCGACCGATCCCGATGCTGATCGCGGTCGTCGGGAGTCGCCGCGCTGCCTCGCGGCGCAGAGCGGCGGCAGCCTCCTCCAGGGCCTCCGGTGTTGCTCGAGCCGGGGCGAGCAGGGCCGCCGCCTGCGCGCTGCGCTCCCAGACGATCGCGGTGCCGCCGAGCGCCACCCGGGCGGCATCTGCGAGAGACCGGACGGCATCGGCATCACCGGCGGTCGACGACTCTGCCTGCGCGAGGAGCACGGCGCGCGGCAGCGAGAGGTCCCAGCCGAAGGCCGTCGCGCGCTCCGACAGCACGCTGCGGTCTGTGAGATGGCCACTGACGAGCTCCTCCAGGCAGACCGCCTGAAACCTGCGGTCGTCCTCGACCACGGCACGAGCCTGCACCTGGCGCAGGGCCGCCACCGTGGCAGCGAACTGCAGCGCCTCGAGCTCGTCGGTGCTCAACGTATCGGCCGCGGCAAGGGCCACGATGGCGCCGTACGGCTCGGAGTCGACCATGATCGGCTGGAGCGTCGCCGGTGAGTCCGCCACGCTGATCGACTGGATGCCGCCGCGCTCGACGGCATCCGCGCTCGTCTCATGTTCGCCGGCCATCGGGAGCCTCTCGATGATGGGCTCTCCCGATGCGGTCAGCACCTCGCCGTGCTGGTCGACGATGAGCACCGGTCGCTGGATCAGCTCGGCGAGCGTCAGCGCGATCTCCCGCAGACCGCCACCGCCGAGCACGATGCGCGTGAAGCGGTCGTGGATCTCGGCGGCGCGCTGCAGGCGCAGTGACTGCTCGTTGAGGATCACCGAGAGCACCGAGCTGATGATCTCGTTGAAGCTGCTCTCCGGAGGCAGCTCGATGAGGGGGAAGTCGCACGACTCGGCGGCGGTCAGCATCGCCGACGGGATCTCGCCGAGATAGCGGTCCGGCTTCACGGCGATGCCGGCCAAGCCCCTGGCGGCCAGCTCCGGAACCAGGGTGCCAAGAGCCGCGCGGTCGTCCCGGAGCGGGTAAGCCGTCGTCAACAGGAGCTCGTCAGGCTGCACCCAGGGCAGGATGTCCGGCACTTCCATCACGTTGACGTGTCTCACGCGTCGTTCGAGGCCTGCTCGCCCGGCCAGCACGCGGGCATGTCGCAGGGGCGGCAGGTCCAGGGCTCGACTGAGGCTGATGGTGTCGCTCATCGAGTGTCATGTTCTCACAGGCCCACGGCTGTTGAGTAGCATTGATTGCCAATGACTGGGCGCGCGTCACGACCCTAGCATTGCCACCAGATGATGGGTCCGCAGCCGACAGACGGCGGCGCGACGGGTGCCTTCCCCGCGCGCCGGTTCGCCGCCACCCGCATCAGTCGGGCGGTCGAAGCGGAGGTCCGCGCATCGGCACGCCACGGCACGATCGAGAGCGTGCACCGCTCGGCGGTGAACGTTCGTTGGGGGAACGGCCTGCTCACCATCGCCCACGAATCGACGGGCGGGCTCCCGAACGGCATCCTCGTCGATCCACCGGTCCCGCTGGATCAGATCGGCCTCGCGGTCGGAATGACGGCGGAGAGCGACGGAGCCGCGCTCCGCATCCCGTCGGCCCCGGTGGTCATCTTCCTTTCCGGAGCCGCCCTCTGGTCGCCGGCCATGCCGATCGTTGGTGGGCTGGCGCCTGCCGTGCGCCGGAGGCGCGCGCAGTCCGCCCTGCGACTCGCCGCGGCTGAGGCGCCGCGGGTCGGTCTCGGCCCACTCCTCACCGGCATGGCCGATGGACATGGAAATGTTGGATCGCTCGGACGACACGCGGCCGGCTGCCTGCTCGGCATCGTGGGCGCCGTTCAGGACCGGAATGCGGAGCGTGCGGTGAAGGCCGCCGTTCCGCTCATCGGGCTGGGACCGGGCGCAACACCCTCCGGCGATGACCTGCTCGTCGGCCTGGCCGCCGGCCTGGCCGTGATCGACCATCCACTGGCACGCGCATTTGCGTCGGGCGTCGCAGCCGCGGGACATGGATTGACCACGTCGCTGGCCGAGACCTATCTCGCCCATGCCGGCCGATTGGAGTTCGCCGAGCGGGTCCACGTCACGGCGCTTGCGGTCCTCACCGCGCCCGATGCGGAGCTGCGTGGCGCGGTCAGTCGGGCACTGGCATGGGGTGCCTCATCGGGTGCGGACCTCATGGTCGGGCTCCTGGTCGGCATGCTCGTCGGCGCACCTGGACTGCCGGAACAGTTGCGGGCCTGCGGAGCGGAAGGCACCGTGGCCGCGTGAGCGTCGTCCGTCAGCGCATCTTCCGCAACGCGTATCGGGATTCGGTGGAGCTGATGCGGATTGCCGCAGAGATTGAGCGCCTTCCGGGCGTCACTCGGGCGGGCCTGGTGATGGCGACCCCTGCCAACCTGGCGATCGTCTTGGAGGCCGGGCTTGCCGAAGGGCTGGATCCCGGCGCCGGGCCGAACGACATGGTCGTGGCGCTCTCCGCAGAGGACGACGGGGCTGCGGACGCCGCGCTCGAGCGGGCCGCCACGCTCATGCGCGGAGCCGCCGCCGAGGTGGCCGACGCCGCTCAGCGATTCGTGCCGACCACCATCGCGGAGGCGGTCGCCGAGCTGCCGGGTTCCAACCTGGCGCTGATCTCGACCCCCGGGACCTATGCCACAGCCGAGGCGCTGAAGGCCCTGAAGCGGGGCATGCACGTCTTCCTGTTCAGTGACAACGTCTCGATCGAGGACGAGATCGAGCTGAAGCGACTTGGTGCGCGCAAGGGGCTGCTCGTGATGGGTCCCGACTGCGGGACCGCCATCCTGGACGGCGTTCCGCTCGGCTTCGCGAACGCGGTGCGGCGGGGTGGCGTGGGGCTGGTAGGCGCCAGCGGCACCGGACTCCAGCAGGTCACCTGCCTGCTCGATGCGTTCGGAGCCGGCGTATCGCAGGCCATCGGCGTCGGTGGGCGCGATCTGCATGACGAAGTGGGCGGCCTGATGATGCTCGCCGGCCTCGAGCGCCTGGTGGCCGATGACGAGACTGACGTGGTCGTCCTGATCTCGAAGCCGCCCGCGCCGACCGTCGCGGCGAGGGTGCTTGCGGCGGCATCCGCAGCTTCTAAGCCCGTGGTCGTCAACTTCCTGGGCGGCGATGCCGACGCGATCCGGGCCTCCGGGGCGCACCCCGCCATGACGTTCGAGGAGGCCGCCCAGACGGCCGCCGGGCTGAGCCAGGGTGCCCCGGTCGACGCGCTGTCGCTCGACGAGCCCGACGAGGGCATGGCCACCCCGGTGGGAGCACTCGCACCCGGGCAGGACCTCATCGCCGGCCTCTTCTCCGGCGGGTCGCTGGCCAGCGAGGCGAAGGTGGTGCTCAA
>CAZDAV010000017.1:0-1770 GCA_964503725.1 uncultured Steroidobacteraceae bacterium | reverse complement strand
TGCGGCACGCCGGGCGATCCGCAGGGTCTCGCCGGACAGCGCGCCACCCTCGCCGCCGCCGGCGTCCACCTGGCCGCCAGCAATGCGCGGGCCGCACACCTGGCGGGGCGTGTCGCCCAGAGCGCGGCGATGCGCGAGGTCCACGCGTGATGCTGCCGAACGGCGTGCAGGCCCTGAACATCGGCCTGGCAGGTTTTGCCGAGCCGATCGCCGCCGCGGGCGCCAGCGTCCTCAACCTGGACTGGCGCCCACCCGCGGGTGCGGACCGGGAGCTGGGCATGCTGGTCGCTCGGCTCGATGACGACTCCGACGATCCGATCGGCGCGCAGGTGGCCGGCGCGAATCGGACCGCGCTCGACCAGCTGCTAGGCGCCAGCCCGTTCCTGATCGACGTGCAGCCGGCGGGCACCGCCATTCCCGGCCTTGCCGGTCGGATGCTGCTGCACTCCGGACCGCCGATCAGCTGGGATCGAATGTGCGGACCGATGCGCGGCGCCGTCATCGGCGCAGCGCTCTTCGAGGGCTGGGCGGCCGACCCTGACGAGGCCGAGCGGCTGGCGGCGAGCGGCGACATCGGCTTCGACGCGTGCCACCACCACGGCGCGGTCGGACCGATGGCCGGCGTTGTCTCGCCGTCGATGCCGGTGGTAGTCGTGGACAACACGGCGGGCGGCAACCGGGCCTTTGCGACGCTCAACGAGGGGCTCGGCAAGGTGCTCCGCTTCGGCGCGTACGACGAATCCGTGCTGGCGCGGCTGCGCTGGTTCCGGGATGGCCTCGGCCCGGCGCTGTCTCGCACGTTGGCCGCGACGGGGCCGATCGACCTGAAGAGCATCACCGCGCAGGCGCTGCAGATGGGCGATGAGGGCCACAACCGCAACGTGGCTGCGACGTCGCTCTTCGTGCGCGGCCTGGCGCCGGCGCTGGTCCGAAGCACAGCCCACGACGACGCAACCGCGGCGCTCGACTTCCTGCGCGGCAACGACCACTTCTTCCTGAACCTGTCGATGGCCGCGTGCAAGGCGACGCTCGACGCCGCCCACGGGGTGAACGGGTCGAGCGTGGTTACCGCCATGAGCCGCAACGGGGTCGAGTTCGGCGTGCGCCTGTCCGGGACCGGCGATGCCTGGTACACCGCTCCGGTGGGGGTGCCGGATGGCCTATATTTCCCCGGCTACGGCCCGGACGACGCGAACCCGGACCTCGGGGACAGCGCCATCACCGAGACCTGCGGCATCGGTGGATTCGCGATGGCGGCGGCGCCGGCGATCGTGCGCTTCGTGGGTGGCACGGCGGCGGACGCGCTGAACTTCACGCGCGAGATGTACCGCATCACGCTCGAGCGCAACCCGGCCTTCGCGCTGCCGCCGCTCGGCTTCGCGGGCACTCCGACCGGCATCGACGTACGGCGGGTGGTCGAGAGCGGCGTGCAGCCGGTGATCAACACGGGCATCGCGCACAAGCTGCCCGGCGTCGGGCAGATCGGTGCCGGCATCGCCCGCGCCCCGCTGGCCTGCTTCGCCGACGCGCTGCGCGGCCTTGGCGCCGCGCTGAAGGTCCCCGGGGCTGCGTGATGGAGCGCAGCGCGGTCATCGCCATCGGCGGCAATGCCCTCATCCTCGATGGCCAGAAGGGCTCGATCGCCGAGCAGTTCGCCAACGCGACCGATACGGCGCGACACATCGCAGCGCTGGTGGCCGACGGCTGGCGGGTGGTCGTGACGCACGGCAATGGCCCGCAGGTGGGATTCATCCTGCTGCGCTCGGAGCT
>CAZDAV010000016.1:0-13242 GCA_964503725.1 uncultured Steroidobacteraceae bacterium | reverse complement strand
TCATCCTCGACGAAATCGATGCTTCCAGTCTTCGGTTCTTAAGGTCGCGTCCGTCTCCACATGAGACGGAGCCTCACCGCGTCGGCTCGTTGGAACGGTCCCCGGTCGGCTTGCGCCTCCGGTCGACGCCCTGCGGCGCCGTCACGGCGTCAGCGTTGGTCCGCTGACCGATGGACGCGACGCGGGTCGCGCGCAGCGGTCAGGGGATCGATGACTGATGGGGCTTGTCACAATAATCGCGGGCCGGCACCACCGGCCTTCCCGCGAGGGGTCGATACTGTAGCACCGACGCCCCGCCACGGTCAAGGCGACTCCGGACCTCGTGTGGACGGCCAGCGATTCTGTCACCGCCTAAGCGGCCAGCGATTTTGTCACCCTCGATGGTTGCGTCCGCGGACCCCACGGCGTGGCGAATGCGGTCCCAGATTATTTCGAGCGTCGTGACGTCGCCACGGACCGCCGCGGCGCTCCCGGCATCGGCGATCAGCCGGCGTGCTCAGAGCTCCATCCGTTCAAGACCGATCGCGGTCGCATCTCGGTACTGCAGCACCAGGTCGGACGCTGCGAGCGCTGTATCGACCGCCGCCTGCCGCGGCCTCGGCATCGCGTCTCTGCTGCCCGGGATGTTCTCTGGATGGTAGACAGCGTCCTGCCGGGGCTCGGCCGGCGTGATCATCCCCGGGGCCCGTCCTCGCCGGCGAGCCAGACCTGCTGTGGTTCGCGACCGTCCGTCGACATAGTCGTCGACCTGCTCGCCGAAGTACCAGACCGATCCATCATCGGCTTGGGCGAAATAGTCGTAGGCGCTCGAGGATTCGGCGATCGCGATACGAGATGAACTGGGAGACCAGCGTCTCGACCCGCCGACCCTCCCACTCGATCGTTCGAGTCTCGGACATCAGCGTCACCTCGACGCGCAGGGGAAGGCCGCCGTCGACCCCCAGCTGGATCACCTGCCTGACGGCGCTGACCGGAAAGAGCGGGTTGGTAATGGCGATCGGGTTGGAGAATTCCGGCAGGCTCGTCGACCGATCGGCCACGGGCTTGGCCCGGGCGACCCACATGCGCTCGCGATCAGCGCGGAGGCGCAGAGGACGCTAATGCGCAGCGGCACCAGACGCTCCTCCGCACCTCAGGAGCCTGTCTGCATCGGCTCGGTGTCACCGAACACCTCCGGCCGGATCTCGTATGCGTGCTCCTCAAGCGCCAGCGCAGCCGCACGCACCTCCGCCAGTTCATCGGCGCTCAGCTGTCTGAACTCGACCAGCTCGAGCATCTCCTGCTCCTGCTCCTCAGAACCGGACCACCCGACACGAATGTTTCCGACTCCTGGTGCGTAGTACTTCAACTGCCGGGCGTCGGGATCGTCGAGCGCCCACTCCTCGATCACCAGCACGTTCTCGTAGCAGCCAAATTCGACGCAGTTCCCAACGCCAACCTGCACGACCTGGGCGCGGTCAGTCCAGCCGACCTCAGGTCCCCACCCCTGCGAATAACTGCGATATCCGAGCCGGGGATCGGCGGTCATCCAGTACCCCGCCAGGGCGCCCTGCGCGCCGGCGAGCCAGGTTGGAGCGTCTACGAACTCACCCGCCTCGTACTCCTCGGGGTACTGCCCCATGTGCCACACATTTCCTTCGTTGTCCTGAGCCAGGAAGACGATCTCTGCCTCAACGAGTTCGCCGTCCGAGTAGTCCTCGTCATGGGCGACCACCGATTGGACACCGTCGATCACCTTGGTCATGTCGGTGATCGTGAGGACGATCCGATGCGGGACGGCCTCGCCATCGACCAGGGTCTCTCCGTCCCAGACCCACCGCGTGCCGGGGGCCAGTGGTAGCCACTGGTTGTCGATCGTGGTCGGGTCGTCGAAGCTGCCGTACGGGAACACCTCCGTCAGCGACTGCGATGCGCTGGCGTCGACGGACGCACGTCCGCCGAGCACGCCGTCCTCGACGGACGCACAGCCCGCGACGGTCAGCAGCGCAGCCACGAGGGCGACCGCGGCGCCGATGCGAAGAGGTCGTCTCACCCTCCCCCAACCCGCCGCATGCGCGGCTCGTCGTTCGGTCACCTCAGCGCCGCTCCCTGATGTTCACGAATGCCGCCGTGCCGTGTCCAGTCACGGAGGGGTGGGTGGCCATCCCGGCACGGGCCGCCTGACCGAGCGGTGTCGGTTTCGCGCAGGCGTGATCCATGGACACGCATCATCTCCTTGCTTTCAGCCAATGCCGGGCACACATCCATCGGGAAGGCGCGCGCTTCGGGCTCTGCTCCGTGATCGGCAACGGGTCGGTCGCTACGTTCCGGTGCTCGGGCTCGGGCAGTACTCTCGTGGTCCTTTTGTCCTAGCACCGTACTGCACGCGATCAGGCCTGACAATACTTCTCCCCGGGAAACTGGTGCCTGCTGTCCACGCCCGCCGGCAAGGCGGGAGCCCCGGCCGGGGCCGGGCTCCCGCGCATCATACGGCGGTCGCCATCGGTCCTCTCCTCGCCATGCGATGAATGCGCTCACGGTGCCACGACCCACACCGCGGGGCTGCCCTGCGGATCTTCCGCCAGTGGGGAGGCCCGCTGCGCCGCCAGGCGGCCGAGCGCGCGCCGCAGGTCGTCGCGGGACAGGGCCAGCACCCGGGCATCGGTCGTGGGGGCGGAGATCGGCGTGCCGGGCGCAACGATCGTTGGCAGGCTATCGGCATCCAGGAAGCGGATCACAGTGGCGCTGTATTCGTCGAGGATGACGATGTCGCCGGCGCCGGCCTCGGCGGCCATCGCCACCAGGTCGTAGCGGTAGGCGTCGTACCGATCGGCGACCGGGCGGGACAGATACGCCTGGCCGCTGCCGATCGCCAGTGCGAGCAGCCCGAGCGCCGCTGCGATGGCGACCACCCGGGCCGGAACCCTGCCCCAGCGCGCCCGGACCTGCTCGCCCAGCGCGCTCACGCCCAGCCCGATCGTCACCGCCGCGGGTGCCGCCAGCCCGAGTGCGCGCAGGAAGTGGGGCGCGCCGCCCTCGGTGGCGATGAGCGGCGGCAGCAGGAAGACCGGCAGGCTCCACAGCACCAGGGCATGGGCCGGGTCACGTCGATGCCGCCAGAGATGGACGGCGCCGACCACGGCGACCGCGAAGAGCGGCCAGCCCAAGAGCGGCAGCCCGGCAACGTCGTGGCGCGGGTTGGGGTCGCCGGTCACGGCGAACATCCCCAGCGTCCGGAGCCACTGGCCGGGAAGGTCGACCGCGGCGCCGGGGCTGAACGTCACGCCGGCCGCGCGTCCGAAGTAGCTGACCGGGTCAGCCGCCGCGGCCGCGATCATCGGGGCCCCGATCAGCAGGAAGGTCACGGCGAAGGCGGGGAGGTTCGCGCGCAGGCGCAGGTAGGCCGGCCGATTGACGCGATGCAGCCAGACCAGCCAGACCACCAACAGCAGCGGGATCAGCTTCAGCGGTTGGTAGGTATACAGGGTCGCCAGGGAGGCGGTCGCGCCGGCCAGGATGGCCGTTGCGCGGCCCGGGCGGTCCTGCCATGCCAGCAGGGCGGCCATGGCGAGCGCAGCGAACAGCGGCACCAGCGTGTTGCGCATGCCGTTGCGGCTGACGCAGATGAGCCACAGCGAGCCGGCTGCCCAGGCGGCAGCGCTCAGGCCGGCCACGACGCCATAGCGCCGGGCCAGCAACCAGATGCCGAAGACGCCGGCGACGCCGATCCCAGCGGCAGTGGCGCGCAGGGCCAGCGGCGTCTCGCCGACGAATTGGAAGACTCCCGCCACGAGGTAGGCGAAGAGGGCCTCGCGGCCGCCTCCATCGGCGAGGAAGACCGGGCGGAAGCCGGGGTCGCGAAGTATGCGTTGGGCGCTCAGCGCCTCCGCCGCCTCGTCCAGGTACAGGCCGCCCGGATTGACCGCGAGGTCGACGAATCGGAGCAGCGTGGCAGCAGCCAGGATGAGGCCCAGACCGAGCGCAACGAGCACCCACGGCACGCTCCCGTCATCATGGGCAACCAGTGGGTCAGATGCGATTCCGAATCGGTCCTGTTGGCGCATTGCTCATCCTGCTCGCAGGGGCGGCCGCACTGCGGTTCATGCTCCCAGACGCTCGCGAGCTGTTCCGTGACGAGGCGTCATCGTGGCTCCTGGCGCAATCGCCGTGGGGCGATATCATCCCGCGCTCGAGCAACGAGCCGTACCCCCCGCTCTACGCCTACGTGCTCAAGGCCTGGATCGGGATTCTGGGGGATGGCGAGGCCGCCATGCGCGCGCTCTCGGCTATTGCGGGGGTGGGAATGGTCGGCGTGACCTGGGCATGGGCTCGCGAGGCGATCGGCGTGCGGGCCGCGTTTCTGGCGGCCGGCCTGGTCGCCCTCTCCCCGCTGGCCATCGCCAATGCCCGCGATGCACGCATGTACGCGCTCGAGGCATTCTTCGCCACCCTTGCCTGGTGGCTCATCTGGCTACTGCTGACCAACCGGACACCATCGGGCCGGCGTCCCCTGGTGGTCCTAGTGGCTGCCGTCGCGGTCGCGGGCCAACTCTGGACCCTCCCGACCGGCGTGGCCGTCTTCGCGCTGCAATCCGCGGTCGTGGGCGTCATGGCCTTGCGCCGACAGCGGGGGGCGTTTGCCGCCGGTATGGCGCTCCTCATCGGCTTCATCGCCTTCGCGCCCTGGATTCCACGCCTGCTGGCTGTGGCGACCGACGGGCGACCATTCTGGACGCCCACTCCCGAGCTGGGTGGGCTGTTAGCCACCCTGGCGGTCACCTTCGGCGGCTGGCAACCATCCCCGGGCTGGATCGCCGTCCTCCCCCTCGCCGTCCTTGCCGTGGCGGGCTTCCGAACCCTCTTCAGCGACCGTTCCGGCAACGGGCTGGCGATCGCCCTGGCGATCTCGGCGGGCAGTGCCCTGGTGCTGGCCTGGTGGATCGCGTCGCTCTGGCGCTCCGCCTACGACTCCCGCTATCTGGGGGCCGCCGTGCCGCCCCTGGCGATGGCGATCTCGGTTGGAGCCGAGAGCCTGGCCGTGCGCCTCCAGCGGGCGGGCTGGACCCCCCGTGCCCTTCGCGGCGCGGGAGCTGCGCTGCTCGTCCTGGTCGTCGCGGGGACCGCCACCTTCGAGGCGAACTGGGTCAGCGGCGAGAACCTCGAGCCGGCACGTGCGGCGTCGATGCTCCTCGAGGAGCATGTCCAGGCGGGTGATGTGGTGCTGGTCGCTGACGCGCAGACCTATTTCCCGCTGGCCTACCTGCTGGAGCGCCGTTTGGAACCGATCGAGCTGCCGGCGCCGCTCCGCTACTGGCGCTCGGGACTCGAGCCGGCCTACACCGGCGGAGACCTCATCCCGACCGATCTCACCATCCGGCCCGATGCGAGCCTCGATCCCGGCGACCTTGCCGGTCTGTCGCCGAGCGGCAGCATCTGGCTGGTGGCACTCACCGATCCTGAGGGCGAGGTGCACCGTTTCACGCCCCTGGCGGACGGTCGCGTTACCGAGGTCGAGCGCCTGGAGGTCACGGACCACGGTGACCGCGGCCTGATCCTTAGGCTTCGGCCGAGTCGGGCGAGTCCAATGCAACAGCCATCGGGCTGATGACCACCACCGCCTCCGGGTGTCCTTCCTAGACATCGTGAGACATGGGCGCATCAGAGGTGGCCATCAGCTCGTCGAGCCAGCCCCGCAGATGCTCCAGCGCCGGGAGAACTCGAAGCCGCGGCCGGTGATGGCCGCGAAGGCTCGCCGGCGGACGGTTGATTCCGCCATCCGGACCGGCGGCGAGGTCGTCAGTTCAAGCTCGGCCAGGAGATCGTGCGCGGCATCTTCGGGACGCTGTTCGGCGGCGGCAAGGGCCGGTAACGCGCGGGCCATCGGGTCGTGGGTCTCGGCGTGCGGGCGTACCGAGATTCGCGAGCGATGACCGCTTGCAGCCGGCGATCGCCGATGGTGACGGGGGCCTCCCACCGCGACCCTTTCGTTTCCCTCGCTGGAGGCTCAGGTTGCGTTGCCGGCGGTGATCCGCGCGACCGACGCGTCCGGCTCCGCCGATGACCGTCCGAACCGCAGGTACAGCGACGGGACGATGCACAGATTGAGCAGCGTCGAGGTGATCAGCCCGCCCAGGATGACCACGGCCATCGGGTGCTCGATCTCGTGGCCCGGGAGATCGCCGGCGATCGCGAGCGGCACGAGCGCGAGGCCGGTTGCCAGGGCGGTCATGAGGATCGGGGAGAGCCGTTCGCGTGCGCCACGCAGGACGAGCGCTGGTCCGAACGCCTCACCCTCGAACCGCTCGAGGTGCTGGAAGTGGTTGATCATCATGATGCCGTTGCGAGCGGCGATCCCGAGCACGGTGAAGAAGCCGACGAGCGACCCGAGTGACAGGACCCCACCGCCCAGCCAGGCCGCCAGCACCCCGCCGACGAGTGCCGACGGCAGGGTGAACAAGGCCAGCAACGCCAGGCGCGTGCTTCCGAACGCCGCCTGGAGCAGGAACAAGATCCCGATGAGGGCGGCGATCGCGAAGAGCAGCAGCCGGTCCGTGGCCGCCTGCCGCTCGGCGTATTCGCCGAGCAGCTCGGGATGGTATCCCTCGGGGAAAGCAATCCCATTGACGGCGGCTTCGACGTCGCGCGCCACCGAGCCGAGATCGCGGCCGCTGACGTTGGCGTCCACGTCGATCCGGCGGCTGAGGTTCTCATGGGTGACGCTGTTCGGGGCCGGCGCGACGCGCACCGTCGCGAGCTCGCCGAGTGGGACCTTCCCGCGCAGCGGGGTGTCGATCGGCAGCTGCTCGATGTCGGTCAGGTTCTGGCGCACGTCCGGCGTGGTCCAGACCGAGACGTCGTACGCCGCGCCGCCGAAGAAGATGTCACCGACCTCCTCGCTGGCCAGCAGCGCGGACGAGGCGCGCCGGACGTCGCCGGGCTTGATCCCGTACGCCTGGGCCTTGGCGAGGTCCACCTCCACTTGCACCTGGGGTGTGTCGACCTGCAGCTGGGTATGAAGGTCGATGAGCCCCGGAATGTCGCGCAGGGCGTCCTCGACCTCCGCCGCCTGCGTCCGCAGCGTCTCGAGGTCCGGGCCGAAGATCCGCACGACGATGGCATCACTCGAGCCGGTGAGGACTTCACGAATCCGTTCCTTGAGGTAGGTCTGGACGTCGCGGCGCAGACCCGGGTACCCGTCCACTACCTCTTGGATCGCAGCATGGGTGTCCTCGTAGTCGACGGCCGGGTCGACGCTGATCCAGTTCTCGCCGAAATCGATGCCGACGACCTCGTCCGCCAGAAGCGCCTGACCGATATGCGAGCCGCAGTTGCGCACACCCGGGATCGACCGCAGCTCGACACAGGCAGCTGTGGAGATCCGCACCTCCTCCGGATGGGAGGTGCCGGGCGCGGTGACCCAGTGCATGAGGAAGTCGCGTTCCTTGAAGTCGGGCAGCAACGACTGGCCGAGTTGCGAGGCCACGATGACGCCGACCAGGCTGATGCCCACGACCAGCGCGTACGCCGGGCGCGCCGTGCGAATGATCCGGGCCAGGATGCGCTCGTAGCGGTCCTGGAGCAGCCGGGCCACCGGGGAGGCATGACGCTCGACCGGCGCCTTGCGCAGCAGGATCAGGGCCATCGCCGGCGTCACCGTCAGGGCAACGACAAGGGACGCGAGGACCGCGAGCGCGTAGGAGATCACGAGCGGCTGGAAGAAGGCGCCGGACAGCCCCTCGATGAAGAAGACCGGGATGATCGCCACGACATCGATGAGCGTCGCGTAGACGATCGCGCTTCGGACCTCGAGCGACGACTCGAGCACGACCGAGGCCGTCGATCGGCGGATGCCCTGCAGGCGGTGCTGACGGAGGCGTCGCACGATGTTCTCGATGTCGATGATCGCGTCGTCGACCACCACCCCGACCGAGATCACCAGCCCTGCCAGCACCATCGTGTTGATCGTCGTCCCGCGCGCCTGGAGCACGAGCGCCGCGGCCATCAGCGACAAGGGGATCGCGACGAGGCTGATGATCGCCGTCCGCCAGTCGAACAGGAAGAGAATCAACAGGAGGAAGACAAGGGCCGATCCGAGGAGCAGGGCCCTCGAGAGGTTCTCGAGAGCGACATCGATGAACGTCGCCGGACGGAAGATCGTCGTGTCGATCTCGACGTCCTGGAGGCCCGGGCGGAGCTCGTCGATGGCGGCCTCGACGCCGCGCGTCACGTCGAGCGTGTTCGCCCACGGGAATTTCTCAACGATCAGCATGATGCCGGGGCCATCGTTGATGACCGCGTCGCCGAACAGCGGCTGATGGGCGAGCACGATATCGGCCACGTCGGTCAAGAGCACGGACGTGTCCTCGTCCACCTCGACAACCACGCTCTCGAGGCTCTCGGCCGACACGATCGTCGGGACGTGCTGGATGATCAGCCGCTGGTTGGCGGTGTCGACCCACCCGCCGGTGCCGATCGTGTTGCCGCTCGAGAAGCGCAGGATCGATTCGTCGAGCGCTTGGGCCGTGGCCTCCATGACGTCGTCCAGCGAGACTTCATGCTTCGCCATCTGGTCGGGCTTGACCTGGACCTGCAGCTGATTCAGCCGCTCGCCCCAGATCGCGATGTTGGCGACGCCCTCGACGCTGAGCAACCGCGAACGGATCGTCCAGTACGAGATCTTCGACAGCTCGAGCAGGTCGACCGTGTCGGATGACATCCCGATCTTCATCACCCGGCTCGTCGCCGACAGCGGCTGGAGCATGAACGGCGGCGCCGCCCAGGTCGGGAGCGTCGGGGTGACGATCTGGAGCCGCTCGGCGACGAGCTGGCGGGCCCGCAGCAGATCCGTCTCGGGCTTGAAGATCAGCAGGATTGATGAGAGCTGTTCGACGGATTTGGAGCGCAGGACATCCAGCCCGTCGATCCCGGCCAGCGCCTGCTCGAGTGGAACGGTGACGAGGGACTCGACTTCCGACGTCGACATGCCGATCGAGATCGTCTGCACCTCGACCCGGGGCGGCGCGAACTCCGGGAAGACATCGACCGGGACGTTCTGCATCCGGACCAGGCCGATGCCCATCATCGCCGCCGCGCCCGCGATGATGATGAACCGGTAGCGCAGGCTCAAGCGGACGATCAGGCGCATCATCGACGGGGACCCGTGCATTCAGCGATGGCTGGATCGGGCGTCAACGGCCCCCACCGACGCCCGTCTCGACGCCCCACAGCTCGGCCGCGCCGACCGTCACGACGAGCGTGCCGATCTCCGGGCCGGATGTCAGGAACGCCGTGCCATCCGAAATGTGATCGACTGCGACCTCGTGGCGCAGGAAGACCAGGTTCTCGGGGCTGGTGTAGGTCCAAGTGGCCCCATCCGCGTCGTAGATGATCGCGGAGTAGGGAACGGACCTCCCTCCCGTGCCGCCCGTCGGACTCGCGCCGACGGGGCCGGTCTGGACGCCCAGGCGTTCGGCGGCCCGCGCTGACAGGGACAGGCGCTCGAGGTCGCTCCCCTCGATCTTCTCGACCACGACAGCCTCGACCTTCGGCGTGGTGACGGATGTCGGTTGGCCACAGGCCACCACGACGGCGGCGACGACCAGGACGGCGAGCGTCCTGCCGATGCGTAGCTGCATGGTTGTCTCCTCGGATCTCATGACGTTCGGATCATGCCGGGCTGAGGGCCGGCATGATCCATGGGCTGGGGCTCCCATTCGAGCTCCGAGCTGGGGCCGGTCCAGAAGATGACTGCGGGGACGACGAACAGCGCGAACAGCGTCGAGCTCGCCAATCCGCCCACGACCACGACGGCCATCGTGCGGAGGATCTCCAACCCCGGGGCCGAGCCAAGGACGACGAACGGCGCGACGGCCAGCGCCACGACCACGGCGGTCGTGAGTACCGGCGCCAGGCGGTCCTGGGCACCGTTCAGGATCAGCTCCGGGTCGAACGCGGCGCCCGGCTCCCGCTCGAGGTGCTGATACCGATCGACCATCAGGATGCCGTGGCGCACCGCGAAGGTCAGGACGGCGACCGACCCGGCGACCACGCCGATTGACACCAGGCCGCCCGTGAGGAGTGCCCCGATGGCGGCGCCCATCATCGCCGCCGGCAGCGTCACGAGCAGGACGACCGCCCGCCGCCAGCTCATGAACGCCGCCTGAAATATGAGCAGGATCCCAATAACGGCGGCGGCCGCGACGGCGAGCACGCGCATGAGCGTGGCCTGTCGGTCGACGGCGGCACCGAGGACCTCGGCGCGGTACTCGAACGGGAACTCGATGCCGGCCACGCGGCTGTCGACATCGCGCAGGACCGCCCCCAGGTCGCGTCCGCTGAGGGTCGCGCCCACGTCGACGTACCGGAAGACGCCCTCGCGCTTGATCACGGAGGGTGAGGCTCCCACCTCGACTCGCGCCACATCGCCCAGACGGACATAGGAGCCGTCGGCGGCGCGGATCGGGAGCTCGCGGATGCTGCTCAGACTCTGGCGGAGCTCGGGCACGCCCCACACGACGACTTCGAAGACCTTCTGCTCCTCGAAGATCAGACCGACCTCGAGACCCGACAACAGCGTTGTCGACGCGCGCCGGACGTCGCCCGGTCTGAGCCCGAACTGTTCGGCCGCCGCCAGGTCGACCTCGATCTGGAGCGTCGGTTCGTCGACCTGCGCCTCCATGGCGACGGCGGTGAGGCCATCGACCCCGGCCAGCGCGTCACTCACCTCCGCGGCCTTGGCCCGGAGGAGCGCCGCATCCTGACCGTACACGCGGACGACCACGTCGTCCGCGGGGGCCGCCAGGACCGAGCCGATCCGCTCGCTCGTATAGGTCTGGAGCTTGATCGCGAGGCCGGGATAGCCGGCGAGGACATCCTGGACCGCCGTCATGGTCGCGTCGTAGTCGGCCTGGGGCTCGATGCTGATCCACAGCTCCCCGGCGTTGACGCTGACGACCTGGTCGGAGGTCACGGCTCGGCCGACGTGGCCGCCGACGTTCCGGATCCCCGGGATCGACCGGAGCTCGGCGCCGGCGCGTGCCGCGATCCGGCCCATCTCGTCGCTCGACGTCCCCGGCGCCCCGTCCACCGCGATCAGCAGCGCGCGCTCCTTGAAGGGCGGGACGAACGAGGCTTCCGACGTGCCCGAGATCCGCGTGCCGGCCAGGGCGAGCACCGCGATCGTGACCACGGCTACGGTGCCGAACACGATGCGCGACCGGCCCAGGACCGACGAGAGCAGCGATCGGTATGCGCCGGTGACCCGCTTCGTGACCGGGTGGACCCGGTGGGGGCGTTGCGTCTCGGACAGCAGCAAGGAGGCGAGGGCGGGCGTGACGGTCAGCGCGACCAGCATCGACGCCACGGTCGCGACCAGGTAGGCGACCAGGAGCGGTGGCAGGAACGCGCCGGCCACCCCGGCCAGCAGGAACAGGGGAAGGATGGCGAGGAGCACGATCAGCCAGGCGTAGGCGCCGCCGCCGCGCACTTCGAGGATCGCCTCGACGAGCATCGCCCGGGCCGACTTGCCGGAGTCGCTCGGGGTCGGATGACGCAAGCGTCGGACGATCGCCTCAACGCTGACGATCGCGTCGTCGATGATGACGATCGCGCCCAGCATCAATCCGGCCACGACGATGGCGTTGACCGTTGCGCCCATGGCGTACAGGACGAGGGCGGCGACCGACACGGTCAGGACGGTCGAGATGACCGCGATCACCGCGGGTCGCCAGCCGCGAAGCAGGACGAACAGCGCGAACGCGCCGAGCAGCAGCGCGGCGCCGATGGCCAGCGACAGGTTCCCGACCGCCTCCTCGATGAAGGTTGCCGGCCGGAACACCGTCGCGTCGACCTGGACCCCGCCGAGGCCTGGGGCGAGCGCCGCGAGCGCATCTTCGATGCCGCGGCTGACCTCGAGCGTGTTGGCGTTCGGGAACTTCTCGATGACGAGCATCAGACCCGGACCGTCGTTCACAACAGCGTCGCCGATGAGCGGCTGGTGATCCTCGACCACGTCGGCCACGTCCCCGAGGTGGACGACCGCGCCGCCGTTGTCGGGGTCGATCGTGATCTGCGCGAGGTCGTCCGGTCCGTCGATCGGGAAGACGTGGTGGACGCCCAGTCGCTGGTTCGGCGTATCGATGAATCCGCCGGTCCCCGGTGTCGAGGCCTCGAGGAAGGTCAGGGGTGAGACCCACAGGGCGTTCCCGGTCGTCTCGATCACGTCCGCTAGGTCGACCCCGTGCGCCGCGAGCCGATCCGGGTCGACCAGCACCTGGAGCTGCCGCTCCCGCAGGCCCCAGACGGCGACATTCGCGACCCCGGACACGCTCATCAGCCGCGGCCGGATCGTCCAGCGCGCGAGCACGGACATGTCGATGAGCGACACGGTGTTCGATGACAGCGCCACCATCATGAGACGGCTGGTCGAGGACAGCGGCTGGATCATCGCGGGCGGCCGTGAGACGTTCGGCAGGGCGTGCGCCTGCGTGAGTCGCTCGGCCACGACCTGCCGGGCCCGGAAGATGTCCGTCCCGGGCTCGAAGACCATGACGATCGACGACAGGCCGGCGACCGACTCCGAATGGATCTCGTCGAGGAAGGCGACGCCCTGGAGCAGGTCCGCCTCGAGTGGCACGGTGATGAGTTGTTCGACCTCGTCCGCGGACAGCCCGAGGGCCTCCGTCTGGATCTCGACGTAGGGTGGCCCGAACTCCGGGACGGCCTCGATCGGGAGGTTCGGCAACTGGGTGGCTCCGAACAGCATGGCGGCCGCCGCCAGGCCGAGGACGAGCAAGCGATAGCGCAGAGTCCAGCCAAGGACCGACCGCATCATCAATGGATCTCCCTCACGCACTTGGAGGAACGTCTACCTGGACAGATGACCGCCACCGTACCGACAGCACGGCACGGGGCCATTTAGGCCTTCCCATCGGCGAGGCACGCGGACGTCACGAGTCCCACGTAGACAAGGCCGATCACAGCGACATGCATTGCAGTTACCCCGCTTTCGCTCTGGTTTCGCTCTGGGCACGTAGAGTCAGCAGCCCGGCCTTGCGGGATCAGCTGCGGCACCTTGCGAAGTACTGGACGATTGACCCGATAGATGGGAGAAAGGACTTTCGTACGGTACGGGGCAGGACCCCCGTTTTCAATCCCTTTATAAGGCCACTTCTCCCCACTCAACCGCACAATTCCCATCAAAGCGTTGCCCCCGGTCACCGATCACCGGTACGGAAGTACAGGAACCGCGGCCGCGGCAGCCTC